>DASTSF010000351.1:0-3296 GCA_035760825.1 Bacteroidia bacterium | reverse complement strand
CTGTACGGCGACATGTGCGGGGGAATTTCCGTTATCGGCGATGTGTATAAAACGCAGGTGTATGCGCTTTCCCGTTTCATCAACCGGGAAAAGGAGATCATCCCTGCATCGATAATTCACAAAGCGCCTTCTGCAGAGCTTCGTCCCGGGCAGAAAGATTCCGATTCGCTTCCCGATTACGCCGTGCTCGACAAACTGCTTTTCGAATACATTGAAAAACGGAAAGGTCCGCAGGAGCTCATCGACCTCGGCTTCGATTCCGCCCTGGTGAACCGCGTGCTCAAAATGGTGAACACGAACGAATGGAAACGTGCGCAGGCTCCGCCGATACTACGCGTTTCACCCAAAGCATTCGGCAGCGGAAGACGGATGCCGATCGTGGGAAAATATCTTTCATAAAAAAATCCCGGAAAAAAATTTCCGGGATTTTTCATTGAGCATCTTTCTTACACTTACTGTTTCACGACGCGCCACGTGCTGATAGTGGATCCATCGGTGATGCGGACAAAATAAATTCCGTCCGAATAAATACCGAGATCCACCTGCCGGGTCGTTGAAGTCATTTCAAACGCATCGATACGCTGGCCGAGCGAATTCATAACCTCCACTTTCACGGGATCAACCGGAACGGAAGAGAGCCGGATCGTGAACTGCCCGCTGTTCGGGTTCGGATAGATGTCCGCATGCGTAACGCCTGCGTCCGGGATACCGTTGCAGATATCGTTATAAATGCTGTCGGAAGCAGAACCGGAACATCCGTTCACGTCGGTAAACATGTACGTGATCATGTTGAACCCGAGGTTCGCCGCCGAAGGATCGAAGTTGGATCCCGTCACACCGGGGCCGCTCCATGTTCCGCCGGACGGGGATTCGCCGCTGAGCGCAAACGCAGCCAGGTTAGTGCAGGTCGAATCCGTCGGGATAGAAAGCATAACGGCCGGAGGCGTGTTGATCGTGACCGCGATCGTATCGCTTCCGGAACATCCGTTCGCATCGGTTACGTCGACATAGTATGTTCCGTTCGAAGAAACGGCGAGCACCTGGTTCGTGCTGTTGTCATTCCAGAGATAGGTCGATCCTGCATTCTGCGCATCCAGCGTGAGCGAGGTTCCGCACACCATCGTATCTGCGCCGAGTGAAACGACCGGCAGCGCGTTGATCGTTACCATTACGGAATCGCTTGCCGAACAACCGTTGGCGTCCGTCACATCGACATAATAATTACCGGTCGAAGAAACCGTCAGCACCTGGTTCGTGCTGTTATCGTTCCAGAGATAGGCCGATCCTGCATTCTGTGCATCGAGCGTTGCTGTTCCTCCGCACTGCGTGATATCCGAACCGAGCGAAACAACCGGCAGCGGGTTGACAGAAACCATTACCCCGGCGGAAGCAGAATCCACACAACCGTTGATATTTGTTTTTGTCATATTGTATTCTCCGGCCATCGTTGTGTAATAAGAACTGCTGGTCGCGCCGGGAATGGCAACACCGTTCATGTACCACTGGCTCGTTCCGCCGGCAGAGCCGGTAAGCATCGAGCTGTCGCCGGCGCAGATCGCTGCCGGGTTGGCGCTAACGGTAACAACAGGAAGACTGTTCACGGTGAGCGAAAGCGTCGCGGTACCCGAGCAACCGTTCGCATCCGTTCCGGTTACGGTATAGCTGCCGGTTGACGAAGCGGAGAACGGAACGTTATCCGTTACACCGCCTGACCACGAGTATGACGTTGCGCCGCCACCGTTAAATGTCACCATATCATTCTGGCAAACCACGTTCGACGGAGAAGCAGAAGCCGTAACGACCGGAAGGGGGTTGATGCTGACAGGAACGCTTGCAGTTGCCGAACAGCCGTAGGAGTTCGTGATCTGCACACTGTACGTGGTTGCGATTACAGGTGAATCGCCGGGAGCCTGGATCGAAGAAGTGAACCCGGAAGGCGCCGACGTCCAGCTGTACGTGAAGTTCGAAGAATGCCCGGTGATCGTTACGTTGTCGATCGACCAGTACCAGTCCCAGGTTGCGATATAACGGAAACGCACATAGACGGCCGGTTGATTTTCAAAAGCGACAGGCAGCGTCACCGAAGGATGCGTGAAGCTGTTTTCCGAACCGGTCGTAGCGGTGAATGCCGTGACAATGGTCCAGTTAACGCCATCGGGAGAAGCTTCAACAACAGCTGAGTCGCCGTTGTCGTTGATGTCACGATAATACTGGTAGAAGTCGACAACGATATTCGTCATGCCGGTCGTGTTGAACGAAGGCGACCGGAGCGTTGCATTCGTTGTGCCGCCGCTTCCCTGCGCGTCGCTGTTCGTCTGTACGAACTGCGTGTTGTCGTTGCTGTGGTAAGGTGTTCCCGCAGCATAAACATATCCGTCAGGGCGATCGGTCCACGCTGCATTCGCAGGCGTACCGCCGGTCGATGCATTTGTTCTTGTCCACGACGGTGCGCCGGTATTGAAGTTCTCGTACACGAGCGTTACAGGAGACGGATCACTGGACGCGTTGAGGCTGACCGGGGATCCTGCACAGACTGCCGTCGGTGTTGCGGTAGCCATTGCATTGGTAACTGCGGGCGATGATGTAACAGAAGCTGTCGCAGTGCTGACGCATCCATTGGCATCAGTTCCCGTAACCGTGTAAACCACGTTCACAGCCGGCGATGAAGTTACGTTCGCGCCCGTAGTCGCAGAAAGACCTGTTGATGGTGTCCATACGTACGTGCTTGCTCCGCCTGCTGCAAGAGAAACCGGAGTTCCGCCCGGGTTACAGAAATTAGCCGTGGAAGGACTGACGGTGACCGAAGGCAGCGGGTTGACCGTAAGCGTGACATTGACCGTGGATGTAGACGTGCAGTTGTCCGTAATTACGCAAGTATACACACCTGCATCGGCAACTGTCGCGTTTGTGATGACAGGATTCTGGGTTGTTGACGTAAAGCTGTTGGGGCCTGTCCATGAATACGTGTAAGGCGCACCTCCGCCTGATGGCGTTGAATTCAGTGTCACCGTAGTGCCCGTACATACAGAAGCTGCAGGTGATACAGAGCCCGTGGCAGAAAGCGGTGAACCGGCTGTGATCGTTACCGTTCCGCTTGCCGTACAGCCGTTGTTGTCAACTGTTACCGTATAAGTGGTCGTAGCCGTGATGTTGTTGGCCATCGGGTTGGCAATGGTCGTGCTGCTCAGGAAAGTCGACGGTGACCATGAATAGTTGACCGGTGTTCCGGAAGGAGTCCATTGGTATGCATCCGGCGTCACAACAGTGAAATTGGTATTGTTGCGCCCGGGTACGAC
>DASTSF010000350.1:0-3494 GCA_035760825.1 Bacteroidia bacterium | reverse complement strand
GTGAAGAATCATTCGAAGAAAGCCTGGATAAGCTGACCCGTTTTATAAAACTGAAAACCGAAAACTAAAAAGACCTTCCCATCCCATGCCCAATTACACACTGAAACACCTCGCCGAGCTGGAATCGGAATCGATCTTCGTTCTGCGCGAAGTCGCTGCGCAGTTCGAGCGTCCCGCACTCCTGTTTTCCGGCGGAAAAGATTCCATCGTCGTCAGTCACCTTGCGCGCAAAGCGTTCTGGCCGGCAAAGATCCCGTTCCCGCTGCTGCACATCGACACCGGTCACAACTTCGTGGAAACACTCGAGTACCGCGACTGGTGGGCGAACGAGATCGGCGCAAAAGTCATCGTGAAATACGTGCAGGATTCCATTGACAAAGGACGCGCCACCGAAGAGAAAGGCTACAACGCCAGCCGCAATGCGCTGCAGACCGTAACGCTGCTTGACGCGATCGAAGAGCTGAAGCTCGACTGCGCGATCGGCGGCGCGCGGCGTGACGAGGAAAAAGCGCGCGCGAAAGAACGCTTCTTCTCGCACCGTGATGAGTTCGGCCAGTGGGATCCCAAGAACCAGCGGCCGGAATTGTGGAATTTATTCAACGGCCGGAAAAACATGGGCGAGCATTTCCGCGTGTTTCCCATCTCCAACTGGACCGAGATGGACGTGTGGCAATACATCCTGCAGGAAAACATCCCGCTGCCGAAAATTTATTTCACGCACAAACGCAAAGTCATCAGCCGCGACGGACAATGGCTCGCCGATTCGGATTTCCTCGTGAAAAAACCGACGGAAGTTGCGGAAGAAAAGATCGTCCGCTTCCGCACCATCGGCGACATGACGTGCACGGGCGCCGTAGAATCGACCGCCTCCACCGTCGAAGAGATCATACAGGAAGTAGCCGCCTCACGCACCACTGAAAGAGGAACCCGCGCCGACGACAAACGAAGCGAAGCCGCGATGGAAGACAGGAAGAAGCAGGGGTATTTCTGATTTCGGATTTCGGATTTCGGATTTCGGATTTTCCAACCTGGAATGCAACTAATTTGATTATGACAAAAGAGCAATTAAAAAACAGGACAAAACAATTTTCAATTGACGTGATCCGGTTTGTCCGCGATCTGCCGCAAGGCAGAGAAGCTGACGTAATCGGGAAACAACTCTTAAAATCCGCCACTTCTGTAGCCGCAAACTACCATGCCGCATGCCGCGGAAAATCAAAGGCTGATTTTATCAACAAAATCAATATTGTGGAAGAAGAAGCTGACGAATCACTGTTTTGGCTTGAAATAATTACCGAAACTAAGATGTTACTGAATGATCAAAACCCCATGCTTTTGAAAGAAGCCGGTGAGCTTACCGCAATTTTTACGGCCACGGGAAAAACGTCTAAAATCAACAATAACAAATGAGCAAATCCGAAATCCGAAATCCGAAACCCGAAATGTCTTCGGAATCTTACCTGGAAATGGACCTCCTCCGTTTCACCACCGCGGGCAGCGTCGATGACGGAAAATCCACGCTCATCGGGAGATTGCTGTATGACAGCAAATCGATCTTCGAAGACCAGTACGAGGCGGTGAAAGCATCCAGCGAAAAACGCGGCGAAGAATACGTGAACCTCGCGCTGCTCACCGACGGGCTCCGCGCGGAACGCGAGCAGGGGATCACCATCGACGTCGCGTACCGCTATTTCGCCACGCCGAAACGGAAATTCATCATCGCCGACACGCCCGGGCACATCCAGTATACGCGCAACATGGTCACCGGTGCGTCTACGGCCAACCTCGCCATCGTGCTCATCGATGCGCGCAAAGGCGTCATCGAACAGACGATGCGCCATTCGTTCATCGCATCGCTGCTGAAAATTCCGCACATCACCGTTTGCGTGAACAAAATGGATCTCGTCGACTACAGCCGCGACGTGTTCGAGAAGATCTGCAAGGATTTCGAAGCGTTCGCTTCGCGCCTCGAATCCATCGACATCAATTTCATTCCCATCTCCGCGCTCAACGGCGACAACGTCGTGGACCGCTCCGCGAAAATGCCCTGGTACGACGGTCCCACACTGCTCTATCACCTCGAGCACATGCACATCGCGTCGGACCTCAACCACATCGACTGCCGTTTTCCCGTGCAGTATGTGATCCGCCCGATGAGCCACGAATACCACGACTACCGCGGGTTTGCAGGCCGCGTGGCTGGCGGCGTATTCCGCAAAGGCGACAAAGTGCTCGTGCTGCCGAGCGGCTTCTCGACGAAAATAAAATCCATCGACCTTTTCGGGAAAGAGATCGCCGAAGCGTTTCCGCCGATGAGCGTCACCATCACGCTCGAAGACGAGATCGACATTTCCCGCGGCGACATGATCGTGCGCGAAAATAACCAGCCCGAAATGTCGCAGGACATCGACATGATGATCTGCTGGTTCAATGCAAAACCGCTGCAGCCGAACGGGAAATACGTTATCCGCCACACCACGCGCGAAGCGCGCTGCGTCGTGAAAGAGATCCAGTACAAAATGGACATCAACACGCTGCACCGCATCGAGGACGACAAGAATATCGCCATGAACGACATCGGCCGCATACGCATGCGCACCACCGTGCCGCTGCTGTTCGACAAATACAGCCGCAACCGCATTACGGGTTCGGTCATCCTCATCGATGAGGCGACAAACGAAACCGTCGGCGCAGGAATGATCGTGTAAGCATGCTGCGCTTTGAATCCGCACGCCTCCGCTTCCGCGACATGGAAATGCGCGATACCGAAACCATGATCCGCCTCAACAGCGACCCGGAAGTGATCCGCTACACCGGCGATCCTCCTTTCGTTTCGGTGGAATCGGCTCATGCTTTTTTTGCGGAAAGAATCGCCGCATATAAAAAACACGGGTATGGTCGCTGGATCACGGAGCTGAAATCCTCGGGAGAGATCATCGGCTGGTGCGGACTGAAATTGCACGAAGACACGGGCGAAACCGATCTCGGCTACCGTTTTTTCCGCGCGCATTGGGGAAAAGGCTATGCCACGGAAGGCGCCAAAGCAACCATCGCATTCGGGTGCCGCACGTTAGGACTTACACGCATCGTGGCGCACGCGCGGAAAGAAAACAGCGCATCGCTACGCGTGCTGCAAAAATGCGGCATGAAGATCATCGGTGAAGGAGTTGACTGTGACGGGGAAATTTATACCTGGGAAATTCAAAAAAGCCGGGAGTAGCCGGCTTTCTCCATTCAGCAAAAACTTTTATTTGACCAACCCTTTCGTCTCATCCACGATCTGGTGCGCGATATCGTTGATCAGGTTATCGTACGCGACGAGGCCGTACCTGATTCCATTTCCCATTGTGCTTGCCGCGCCCCCGAATGCGAAGTTATTCGCCCCGTTCCTCGTTTCATAAGAAGGGTCGTAGAACGGGCTGTTAGGATCATTACGGGGATCCAAGGCATTGTTCGCGCTGTACGGCGTCTCCCAGGGGAGGGGCGTCGAGCCC
>DASTSF010000349.1:0-21453 GCA_035760825.1 Bacteroidia bacterium | reverse complement strand
GCGACTGGGCCAGCATGCTCATGCGCATGTACATCATGTGGGGCGAGAAGAACGGGTTCAAAGTCAAGGAAGCCGATCTGCAGCAGGGGGAAACGGCCGGCATCAAATCATGCACGCTGGAAATTGAAGGCGATTACGCATTCGGCTACCTCAAAGGCGAGAACGGCGTTCACCGCCTCGTGCGCATTTCACCGTTCGATTCGAATGCAAGACGTCATACCTCGTTCGCTTCCGTTTACGTTTACCCGCTCATCGACGACACGATCGAGATCGAAGTGAATCCTTCCGAATGCGAATGGGAAACATTCCGCTCCGGCGGCGCCGGCGGACAGAACGTGAACAAGGTCGAAACGGCTGTGCGGCTTTATCACAAACCTACCGGCATCATCATCAAGAACCAGGAATCGCGTTCGCAGATGACCAACCGCGAGAACGCCATGCGCCTGCTGAAATCGCAGCTGTACGAGATCGAAATGCGGAAACGCATGGAAACCGTGCAAGCCATTCGCGGCAACATGAAGAAGATCGAATGGGGCTCGCAGATCAGGAACTATGTGCTGCACCCGTACAAGCTCGTGAAAGACCTGCGCACGGATTACGAAACGTCGGACGCGCAGGGTGTGCTCGACGGCGATCTTAATGAATTCGTGAAAAAATACCTGATGGAATACGGCGCGAGCTGGAATATGGAATTGAAGACGTAGAAAGGTTGGGAGGTTGAGAGGTTGGTAAGTTGAAAAGTTTACGGTATGTAATTTTCCGGCTGCGGCACGGTGAATAAAATGGGAAACAGTAAGATCACCATCTGGCATAAAAACACCTGCGCCAAGAGCTGCGAGGTGATGAAGGTGCTGAAAGACGAAGGCGTAAAACCGTCGGTTTTCGAATATCTCGTAACGCCGCCGACGGAAGAGCAGCTCCGCGACATCCTGAAGAAACTCGGCATTCCCGCCGAAGAACTCATCCGCAAGAAAGAGCCGATCTACAAGGAGAAATTCGCGGGCAAAAAGATGACGGAAGAAAAATGGATCAAGGCGATGGTGAAATATCCCATTCTCATCGAACGCCCGATCATCATCAAAGGCAATAAAGCCATCATCGGCCGGCCGACAGAAAAAGTGATTCCGTTCGTGGAGTCCTGAGCGTTCCGTAACTTTCGGAGATGCGGCTGTTCCTGCTGTTTCTTTTTCCTTTTTTTCTTGGCGCCTGTCACCAGCCTCACGCGACGGTTGCGACACGTCCGCCTGCTGTTCCAGCGGAAACCATTGCTACGGTTATTCATGCTGCCGAACACAACCTCGACTGGACGGATATCGCTGTGGCGGCTGCTACGGTGAACAGTCCGCATTCGGGCAGCAATCCCGATTACACGAAATACCGTTACGAATGGCGCGGCAAGATGTACGAAGGCGTCGAGCACGAGGATATTTATCTCGCGGAAGGCGATAAGTTCATTGTATTGATTCCCGATACGCTGCGGCCTTACGAAAGCAAGCTGCTGCTCGAAAATCCGGTCTTCGGCGAACAGGAGCTGATCACGCTGCGAGCCGGTTACGTTCGCGGCGCTTCGGAGAAATGCATTGTTTACGATTACGAATACAACGGCCGCCGTTACCGCAAGCAGCTGTACAAGCGCGATGCGCCGTTCAGCATCAACGGCGGAATGACGCCGAAGCAGCTCATCCTTGTGCTGGTTGATCCCGCGAATCCCGCAAGAAGCATCGCCGTGCCCGACGAAATCCTTTCGCGCGAAGACAGCGTCCGCTACAGCCTTCCGCACAGCCTTCCGCAACTGAACTATGGCATGTGGTTGTCGCGCGGCGTTGTTACCGGCACTCCGGATACGCTGGTGGATGCTGTCGGCGCCTACTGCTACGTTCCCGATACGACGGAGCTCCATGCGATGAAAAACCTCGTCGGTGAATGGCAGTTTCCTTATGTCAGATCGCAGCGGCTGGCGGTTCAACAGCAGCAGGAAAGACTGTTGCGGGAAAACGGCGTGCCGCTCTATTACACGCACAAGAAAAAGATCGGTCTCCGCATGCCCGACAGCTCCGTCATGATCCTCGATCTTGCGGCGTATCAAAATTCCTGCAGCATTGCGCTTTTCAGCGGGTATGCGCCTCCACAGGTCCGCGACGGTTACATCGACAGCCGGGCCTATGTCTATAAAAACTACTTCGGCGGGCGATAACGAGCGGGATAATTCGGCATTTTTGCATTGAGCTTCCGATTTCAAATCCCTCAATAATACGCATGACAACAACCACCATGAACTACCGCATCGAAAAAGACACCATGGGCGAGGTGAAAGTTCCCGCCGACAAATACTGGGGCGCACAGACCGAACGTTCACGCAACAATTTTAAGATCGGGCCCGAAGCCAGTATGCCGAAAGAGATCATCTACGCGTTCGCTTACCTGAAAAAAGCGGCGGCGCATGCGAACATGGACCTCGGCGTCCTTCCCAAAGAAAAATGCGATCTCATCTCCCAGGTGTGCGATGAAATTCTTGCGCACAAACTCGACGACCAGTTCCCGCTCGTCATCTGGCAGACAGGTTCCGGCACGCAGAGCAACATGAACGCGAACGAGGTCATCGCGTACCGCGCGCACGTCATTTCCGGCGGACAGCTCACGGATGAAAAGAAAGTGCTCAACCCGAACGACGACGTCAACAAATCGCAGTCGTCGAACGACACCTACCCGACCGCGATGCACATCGCCGCATACAAGCTCGTAAGCGAAGTGACAATTCCCGGTATGGAAAAGCTGCGTGACGCGCTCGATAAAAAAGCGAAGGAATTTTCTTCGATCGTGAAAACAGGCCGCACGCATTTCATGGATGCGACACCGCTCACGCTCGGGCAGGAATTTTCCGGCTATGTGCAGCAGATCACGAACAGCATCCGCGCGGTGAAGAATGCGCTCGAAATGGTGCGTGAGCTCGCCCTCGGCGGAACGGCCGTCGGAACGGGACTCAACACGCCGAAAGGATACGACGTGCTCGTCGCGAAAAAGATCGCGGAGTTCACCGGCTTCCCGTTCGTCACCGCACCGAACAAATTCGAAGCGCTTGCCGCGCATGATGCGATGGTGGAACTTTCCGGCGCACTCAAACGCTCGGCAGTTGCGCTGATGAAAGTGGCGAACGACATCCGCATGCTCAGCTCAGGTCCGCGTTCCGGCATCGGCGAAATTATTATTCCCGACAACGAGCCGGGCTCATCCATCATGCCGGGAAAAGTGAATCCGACGCAGCCGGAAGCGCTGACGATGGTGTGCGCGCAGGTGATGGGAAATGATGTCGCGGTTTCGATCGGCGGCGCTACCGGTCATTTCGAGCTGAACGTGTTCAAGCCGCTCATCGCGTACAACGTTCTCCAGAGTGCGCGCCTGCTCGGTGATGCGTGCGTTTCGTTTACGGAAAAATGCGCCGGCGGAATTCAGCCGAACCTGCCCGTGATCCGGCAGCATCTTGAAAATTCGCTCATGCTGGTCACTGCGCTCAACACGCATATCGGTTATTACAAAGCGGCCGAGATCGCGAAGAAAGCGCACAAGGAAAACAAGACGCTCCGCGCAACGGCCATCGAGCTCGGGTATGTAACTCCCGAACAGTTCGATCAATGGGTGAGGCCGGAAGATATGGTCGGATCGATGAAATGATCTCCTGCTGAAACCGGCGGCGAAAAATTTCACAACCGGCTTTTCCTCTTTGACAGGAGGCGGGATGCGGAATGCGCGCCTTTGTATCTTTACGGACAACAGACCCTGTAACCGAATGTCCCGACTGAACTATATTTTCCTGTTTCTTTTTTTTCCGCTTTTCCTTGCTGCGCAGAAGGATTCAGTCGACGTCAAAAAAGAGATCGTCATCAACAACAAACGCTTCCGCGTTTACAACAGCTGGGTGAGCGGTGGTGTCGGACTCGCTTATCATTCCGTCGATCCGCGGACGCAGACGATGCTCGGTGTGAATTTCAACTTTCACATCAAACAGTATTATTTCCGTCTCGGCACGATGTTCAGCGGCGACGTTTTCGGGTTGTGGAATAATTTCCAGGCGCATGCGTGCTGGATACCTTACCGTACGGACCAGGTCAAGTACCACCTGGCGATGATGGCGGGCGCATCCTATTCAACGGGATATCCTTACCTGTATGCGGGAACGTTCGACAATATTCATCCGTACAAGGAAACGGGGCTTTATCTCGAGGTGCAGTACATCCGCAAATTATTCTTCGATGTCGGTGGCGGCGGCGCGCTTTTTGCGAATATCAACAAGCAGAATACGATCATCGGCGTGCGTGCCGATATTTATCTTTCCGGCGCTTACAAAGGTTATGTGAAAGGAAAAGAGCCGCATCACATGTGATCGCGGACTTTTATTTTTTCCGGTCGTAATACCGTTTCACCGATCTCTTCCCGTCCAGTTCAACGTCATACAGGTGATCTTTCGCGATGATGAACCGCGCGTTCATATCCAGCGGAATGACGTCGGGCATCACGGAATCATTCGGGAGCACGAGCTCCGGGAACAGCTGCTTCATCGTATACCTGCGCCCGTCGGTGTACTGCGTCATCTGCAGGATCGAATCATGGACGATCGTCCATTTTCCGACGGAAACGAACGTTTTGATTCCGGGGCAGAAACCTTTCACCGCTTTGAATTTGATCATGGAATCGGGAAGCACCTGCAGCGTGATGTCGTTGTTGTCCCACATCACGTGCGGTTTCCATGTTCCGACCGGGTCCGGGGAAACTTTTTCCGGGCTGCTGTGGCAGGAGAAGAAAAAAACGATGGCGGGAAGCAGAATTATTTTTTTCATACGAACCGTTCGCCCTTGGCGATCTTGACATCATTCACGAAAGTGCGGATCTGCTGCTCGTCCTGTTTTTTGCAGATGAGAAGTATGTTGTCCGATTCCACGACGATGTAATCATCGAGTCCATCGATCACGACGAGCTTGTCTTTCGGAACATGCACGACGCAGTTGCCGGAATTGTACAGCATCACCTGTTTTCCCACCACCGCATTGCCGTGGTCGTCTTTGCGAATGTGGGAATAGAGTGAGCCCCATGTGCCGAGATCCGACCAGCCGATGATGGATGCGCGCACGAGCACGTTGTCGGCTTTTTCGAGAATGGCGTAATCGATGGAAATATTCTTGCAGCGGGAATAAGCGTCTTTGAGGAAATTTTTTTCCTTCTTCGTGTTCCACAGGCCTTTTCCTTCTTCGAAGATCTGGAAAAGATCCGTCGAGTAACGGTGGAATGCGGTCATCACGCTTTTGACGCTCCAGACGAAGATGCCGGAGTTCCAGAGGAAATCCCCGCTCTGCAGGAAGAATTTCGCCATGTCCAGGTCGGGCTTTTCCGTGAACGTTTTCACCTTCTTGATGCGTTTGTCCTTCCGGTCTTTTTCTGTGTTCACGAATTGTATGTACCCGTAGCCGGTGTCGGGACGGGTGGGGCGGATGCCGATGGTCAGCAGCTGATCTTCGTTTTCCGCAATCCGCATGCACGACTTGATCGCTTTCACGTACGTGTCTTCCTTCATGATCAGGTGATCAGAGGGAGCAACCACCATCACCGCGTCCGGGTCGATGGAATGGATCTTCCACGAAGCGTAGGCGACACAGGGCGCGGTATTTTTTCGCGCCGGCTCGCACAGGATATTTTCCGGCGGAAGCTTCGGGAGCTGTTCGCGGACGAGATCGAAATAATTTTCATTCGTGACGACGAAAATATTCGAAGCCGGGCAGATGCGCAGCGAGCGTGAGAAGGTGGACTGCAGGAGCGTCTGGCCGGTTCCCAGTATGTCGATGAACTGTTTCGGATGTCCCGAACGGCTCATCGGCCAGAAGCGTGTTCCGACGCCGCCGGCCATGATCACACAGAAACGGTTTTTTTTCATAAGGAGATGGTTCGGACCGTTCACGAAAGTTTGCTGAGCGCTTTTTCAAGGCTGCCCATGATGGCTTCGATGTCTTCGGGCCGGCACGTGCCGACCGAGAGCCTGTACCAGCTCGAATCAGGTGAAGCGCCGAACGCGTAAAAAGGAACGACCGCCATTTTAGCTTCATTGAGAATATAGCCGGTGATGTCTTTCGTGGTGGCAAGCACTTTTCCGTCCGGTGTTTTTTTGCCGTGAAGCGAAAAACGGATCGTAAGGTAAATGGCTGCCTGCGGTGCGATGGAATCAACGGCGTAACCTTTCTTTTTCAGGTCCTGGAATCCCTTATGGAAAGCGGTCAGCCTCGTGCTGATCTTCTGTTTTATTTCGCCGAGGAATTTATCATAGGCGGAAAGATCGGAGAGAAATTTTGCGGTCGCAACCTGTTCCGCTTTCGGCGCCCAGGCACCAACATGGGAAAGGATGGATTTCATCCGGTCGATGATCGCTTTCGGTCCCATCGCCCAGCCCACGCGCACGCCGGTCGCTGCAAGCGATTTCGAAATGCCGTCGACGAAGATCGTGTACGGGCGCATTTCCGGGCGGAGCGAAACCGGGTCGTAATGAACCGTGTCGCCGTACGTCAGCGCCCAGTAGATCTGGTCGTACAGCAGGTACAGCGGTTTTTCACCCGGACCGCGGCGTGCATTCTCGGCGAGAATAAGATCGCAGATCTCGCTGAGGTCTTTTTTACTGAACGTGGTTCCCGTCGGGTTAAGCGGAGAGCATACGGCAACGAGCGAAACTTTCGACAGGTGCGGGCGAAGCTCTTCTGCCGTCGGCATGAAATTGTTCTCCGGTTTTGTTTCAACGAAAACCTGGTTCGCATAATCGCCGGTGCAGAGATGCGTGTAATGGTTGTTGTTCCACGAGGGAACCGGGAACAGCACTTTGTCCCCGTTCTCGACGATCGTCCGGTAGATCGCGTAAATGATCGGGCGTGCGCCGCCCGCGATAAGGAATTCGTCAGGACTGTATTTGAGTCCCTGGCGTTTTTCAATGAGGTTCGAGACGGCGCTTCGCAGCTCGGCCACACCGTTCGCTGCGGGGTAATTGGTTTCGTCGTTGTTATACGCGTCAATGATGAATTTTTTCAGCTCCTGTGGGATCGGGAAAAGCTTCGGGTTGAAATCGCCGATGGTAAAATTGTACACCGTTTCGCCGTTCTTGATTTTCTCATTGATGTCGGCGGCCAGCTTGATGATTTCAGAGCCGATCAGGGACTCAGCCATGTGACTGACTTTCAGTTCACGCGCTGCAGTTGCGGCGGTATTGCTCATAAGGGAAAAGGTGTTTTTTGAGAAGTTCTAAAGGTACAAAATGAATTCCCGGAATCGGGCGCCCGGAAATGAAAAAATGCCTTCGCCGGCACATTTATTTCAGCACGCGGCACCCGCGGTCGGACACTGGTCGATCCTATTGTCAGGTCGGGCGCGAGTCGAGACCAGCTACCTGCCTTTCCTTCTCTCTTTTTCGCGGATGATCAGGTTCAGCTCCCGTCCCGTTTGTCCTTTCACCGACGTATTTTCCTGCGCACGGCGGATGAGGTAGGGAAGCACATCACGCACGGGCCCGTAAGGAACGTACTTCGCCACATTATACCCTTCATGGGAAAGATTGAAGGAAATATGATCGCTCATGCCGAGGAGCTGCGAGAAAAAAACATGCGGATGATCGTGCGTGATCTTTTTTTCGTCGAGCAGTTGCGCGAGCTGCTGTGAACTTTTTTCATTGTGCGTTCCGGCACAAAGCCCGACCCGGTCGACGTGTGCGATGCAGAATTTCACCGCCTCGTCGTAATCGCGGTCGGTGTCCGCTTTCGTTTCCTGGATCGGCGAGGGATAGCTCATTTGCGAAGCACGCGCCCTTTCTTTTTCCATGTACGCGCCGCGCACGAGCTTCGCCCCGAGGAAATAATTTCCCTGCTGCGCTTTTTCAAACGACTTCCGCAGGAAATCCAGACGGTCTTTCCGGTAAAGCTGGAACGTATTGTAGACGATGCATTTTTCCTTGTTGAACAGCTGCATCATGGCGTCGGCAAGATCGTCGATCGCCTGCTGGATCCAGCTTTCTTCCGCATCGATGAAGATTGGTTTTCCGAAAGACGCGGCCGTTCCGCAGATATTTTCGACGCGCCCGTGAACGCGTTTCCATTCCTGTTCTTCTTCCGCGGTAAGTGTTTTCCCGGAGGTGACTTTTTCCAGCAATGCGAAACGGGCAAGTCCCGTCACTTTGAAAACACAGAAAGGAATATGAACGTCGTTCTTCGCTCGCTCGATCGTGGCGATGATCTCTTTTGCGCCGCGGTCGAAATCGGCTTCCGTTTCTTTCCCTTCCACCGAATAATCGAGGATGGTGCCGATGCGGAACTTGCCAAGCTCCTTCACGGTGCGGCTGCATTCTGCGATGTCTTCCCCGCCTACGAACTGACGGAAGATCGTCGGTTTGATGATCCAGCGTATCGGCAGGTGAATAGCAAGTGCAAAATTGGTCATCGCCTTGCCGAAATTCACGAACGCCGGACTGCTGATCATTTTGAAAAGCCAGTAAGAGCGCCGGAGATCTTTGTCTGTTTTTCCTGAAAAAGCGATTTCGGTATTGTCAAACGAGATCATAAAAATCGGTTTCTTCCGCTTTTCGCGGGGTGAGCAAAAATACAATTTACCGGGCCACAAACTTGTCCCGGCACGGCCGTTTTCGTTTCTTTGCCGTGAATGATCCGGCAGATCAGCACGATCGCGTCACCCCGTTATCCTGTTCACATCGGCGAGTACGTCCCGGACAGCCTGAATTCCTTTCTGAAAAAAAACAAGTTCTCGTCTGTTTTCATTCTTGTCGATGAGCATACGCTTGAACATTGCTACCCTGTGCTTGTTTCCCGTGTGAAAATGCTGGCGGAAGCCGAGATCATCGAGCTGGAAAGCGGTGAAAAAAACAAAACGGTGGACGTCTGCATGAATGTGTGGCGTGCGCTTTCGGAGCTGGGCGCCGACCGGAAATCGCTGCTGATCAATCTCGGCGGCGGTGTGATCACGGATCTCGGCGGATTCGTTGCTTCTGCTTATAAACGCGGGATCACGTTCATCAACATTCCCACAACGCTTCTTGCCCAGGTCGATGCTTCGGTCGGCGGTAAGACGGGTGTGGATCTCGACGGGCTCAAGAACGAGATCGGTTTGTTTTCCGAACCGGCGGAACTTTTTATTTATCCTGAATTTCTCCGCACGCTCCCGGGACGTGAAATTCTTTCGGGCTTTGCGGAAATGCTGAAGCACGGCCTCGTCGCCGATGCGGATTACTGGAACGAGCTGAAGAACGTTCACCCTGCAGATTCTTCCTCCTGGGAAGAGCTGATCGTTCGTTCCGTTCGCATCAAGCTTTCCGTGGTGGAAGCTGATCCGCACGAAGCGGGCCTGCGCAGGGTGCTGAATTTCGGTCACACCGTCGGTCATGCGCTGGAAACTTTTTTTCTCGAACGCGCCGAATCGACGCTGCTGCACGGTGAAGCAGTTGCCGCCGGAATGGTGTGCGAAGCTTTTCTTTCCCATACGTTCGCTTCGCTTTCCGGGGAAGCGATGGAGGAAATTACGGCAACCATCCTGGCGAAATATCCTCCCGTTATTTTCGACGCGATGGCTGACCACCGGCTGATCGAGCTGATGCGGCACGACAAGAAGAACGAAGGTGCTTCAATTGTTTTTACCTTGATCGATGAGATAGGAAAGCCGGTGATCAATAAAAACGTTGACGCAGCCGGCATTCTCCGGTCGCTTGCGTATTACCGCACCAGCCTGAACCAGTCACATTGAAAATATATGGAACGTATCGCCCTGTCCATTCCGAAAGTGCTTAAAGGTGAAGTGAAGCTGCCGCTTTCCAAAAGCGAATGCAACCGCCTCCTCGTGATACGCGCCATCACCGGCACGAAAGTTCCGGTCCCGCAGATCTCCGACGCGGAAGATACGGTCTCGCTACGCCGGATACTCGAACAACTGGAAACGCACACCGACGGCGACACGTACGATGTGGGTCCTGCCGGAACGGCAATGCGTTTTCTCTCTGCATATCTTTCTTCGATACCCGGCGTCTTCCATCTTACGGGCACTGCACGCATGAAGCAGCGCCCGATCGGGATACTTGTGAAAGCATTGCAGCAGCTTGGCGCCGACATTGAATTCCCGGAGAAAGAAGGTTTTCCCCCGCTGAAAATTTTCGGCGGACCACTTACCGGCGGTGAGATTGAAATGGACGGAAGCGTGAGCAGCCAGTTCGTTTCCGCGCTGCTCATGATCGCACCGACGATGCACAAAGGCATTGTCATCCGTTTCAAAGGCCCCATTGTGTCGCGACCGTATATCGACATGACGATACGCATCATGGAACGTTTCGGCGTTTCCCCGGTATGGGACGGCGACACGCTTTCCGTCAGCAGCCAGCAATACCTCGTCGATGATAAGGAAGAGCAGTTCCGCCTCGAACCCGACTGGAGCGCCGCTTCTTATTGGTACAGCATGGTTGCGCTCGCCGATGAAGCGGATATTTTTCTTCCCGGGCTGCACAAGAACAGCATGCAGGCCGATTCGGTATGCGCATTGCTTTTTCCTTTCCTCGGCGTGACAAGCACGTTCGAAGCGAACGGCGTGCGGTTAACGAAAAACGGTTACCGCCCGAACGCTTTCGCTTTTGACTTCGAAGACAGTCCTGACATTGTGCAGACGGTGGCTGTCACCGCCGCCGCGCTGAAGATCCCGACGCTGATGTGCGGGCTCAACACGTTGCGCGTGAAAGAGACTGACCGTATTGCTGCGCTGAAAAATGAGCTGGCGAAGATCGGCGTGAAATGCGAGGAACCGGCTGCAGGACTCCTGGATATACGTTCCTTCGATGGAAAAACAGTCTCTCCGCTGACGATCTCTACTTACGACGATCACCGCATGGCCATGGCGTTCGCGCCGCTCGCGATAAAACATCCCGGCATCGTCATTGAAAACCCGGGTGTCGTGAAAAAATCCTACCCGGGTTTCTGGGAAGAAGTGAAGAGGGTGGGCGGAAAAATGCAGCCCGGAACATAACCGGTTCCTAAAAAAATCCCGTTTGCATGCGCCTAATTCTTCTGCACGCCGGTAGTTGAAACAGGTGATGCAGAGCAATGAAAAATATTCCTTAGCCCCGGGCGATCACGCTTTCTGCGTGAGAGCACGGGAGCAAAGTGAATAAGAAGAGGAGGTGGTGCGCTCCAAATAAAAAACAGGAAGGAATCTTTTCCCGGTATTTATTCCACCATGCGGATCGTCCAGAAATCGTCGGCGAGGTTGCTGTCGGTGATGTAGGAATACGGCAGCGTGAAATATCCTTTCATCGCCCATTTGCTTCCCCACGAGTTGCGGATGATGAACCGTTCGTTCCTGTCGTCATACCCGACGGCCATCACAGCATGACCGCCTTCCATCTTGTCGTTCGGTCCGGGCAGCGAGAGATGTCCCGTTTTCGTCACCGCTGCGCTGTACATGTTGTCGTAAACCGTGAAGCCGAAAACGAACGGGTACCCGTTGGCGAGACATCCTTTCAGCTGCATGAGCGTCTGCGTCACGCGCTGGTACGACACCACCTGGTTGTCGAGCGCAGTCTTGTAGCAACCGGCGACCGGCTTTTTCAGGAAGTGCGTTTTATCGTCGCTGTATGGCCACAGGGTTTCGGGGCATACGCCAAGCTTGTTCACGCTCTTGATCCCGTCGCGGATCTGCGCGCCGCTGTCGGAGCTGATCGTGTGCTCCATCGCACGCTCGTTGTAATAAATGAAAAGACGGGACGGGATGAAGGGTTTCTTTTTCTGCTTCATCTGCTCGAACTGGATGGCTGCGCCGATCGCGTTCGCCGTGCAGCTGCCGAGATCGCCCTGGTCGTAGACGGGCGGACATTGTTTCCGCAGGTCGACTGACGAGGGAAGCCTGGAGATGATGTGCGGCGGCGCGGCGTAAAGATGGTCACGGTGATCGGGAAGGTCGGGCACCCAGCCCAGCCTCTGGCGGTTGGATTGTTTTTTCATAAAAGGTGGTTGTTTATCGATGGGTTAATTGTACAATGCGGGCGCAGGAAGTAAATGAAATGCATTCTGCGGGGAAGGGCAAAACCCGCAGCGGGCGTACAATATTCGATTAAAATATAAAATTTCGTGTGAAGCGCGTTACATTATTCTGTTAACGCACCGGCTTTGTTAATAAATATTCACTTCCCGTTCCAGCTCCACGCCGAATTTCGATTTCACGGAAGCGAGAATTTCAGAAGAGAGATCGAAAATTTCTTTCCCGGTCGCATGACCGTAATTCACCAGCACCAGCGCCTGGTCTTTATGAACGCCTGCATCGCCGGCACGTTTTCCTTTCCACCCGCATTGTTCGATGAGCCATCCGGCGGCGAGCTTGAAATCATTCCCGTTCGCGTAGGAAACAATTTCCGGGAAATCTTTTTTCAGCTGTGCATGCTTTTCCGCGCTCACGACGGGGTTCTTGAAAAAGCTTCCGGCGTTCCCGGTCTGCTTCGGGTCGGGAAGCTTGCTGCTGCGGATATTGATAACGGCCTGCGAGATCGCGGCAATGGATAATTTCTCCACCTTCATTTTCTCCAGCTCTTTTTCGATCGCGCCGTAGCTGGTGTTGAAGACCGGTTTTTTATTCAGGCGCAACGTAACCGAAGTGATGAAATAGCGGTTGCGCAGCTCATGCTTGAAAACGCTTTCGCGGTAACCGAAACGGCATTCTTCGGCTGTGAATTTCCGCATCGTTCCGTCGCGCAGGTCGAACGCTTCCAGTCCGTGAAAAACGTCTTTCAGCTCCACGCCATACGCGCCGATGTTCTGCATCGGACCCGCGCCGGTGCTCCCGGGAATGAGCGAAAGATTTTCCACTCCTGCACGGTTGTGCGCGATGCAGTCGAGCACGAACGAATGCCATGCTTCGCCGGAACCTGCTTTCACGAAAACGAAATCGTCATCTTCTTTTTCGACGGTGATGCCGCGCAATTCGTTTTTGATCACCAGCGCATCGACGTCTTTTGTAAAAAGAATATTGCTGCCGCCCCCGAGAATGAAAAGCGGCGTTTGTTTTTTCACGGAATATTTCCTCAGCTCTTCCAGCTCTGTGGTTGCTTTCACCACCGAGAACCGGCGCGCGGAAACATTCATGCCGAATGTATTGTAGGGCCGGAGCGAAACGTCGTTCTCCATGTTCACAGGCGTAAAAGTAGGTACGATCCGGGAATTAAGACAGCCGCAAATCGCAAATCGTCCGTCGTAAATGGTTCATCGTAAATGGTACATCATTCCCCCGTCGTATCTTCGCGGCGGATGAAAAAGGCGGTCGTTTCTGTCATCAATGACCTGGTCACCGACCAGCGTGTTCACCGCACGTGCGTAACGCTGCAGGGACTCGGTTACGATGTTCTGCTCGTAGGGCGGCACAAGCGCGACAGCCTTACCATGCCGCAGCGCCCTTACCGTACCCACCGCATGAACCTTCATTTTGAAAAAGGGATCTGGTTCTATTTTTTCTTCAACCTCCGGCTTTATTTTTTCCTCCGAAAGCAAAAGGCCGACCTGTTCGTCGCCAACGACCTGGACACGCTCTGGCCGAACTATCGTGCAGCCCGCCGGAAAAAGAAACCGCTTGTTTACGATGCGCACGAAATTTTTACGGAAGTGCCTGAGCTGGTCAACCGGAAATTCAAACAGAGAATATGGAAGCGGCTCGAACGGAAACTCGTGCCCGCGCTGAAGCACATGATCACGGTGAATGATTCCATCGCGGGGTGGTACCAGGACAGGTATGGCATCCGCCCGGAAGTGGTGCGCAATATCCCGTTCTACCGCCCGGAGGCCGTACACACGCTGACACGCAGGCAGGCGCATCTGCCCGAGAACAAAAAGATCATTCTCCTGCAGGGCGCCGGGATCAACATTCACCGCGGCGCAGAGGAAGCCGTGGAGGCGATGAAGTACGTTGACAATGCCGTTCTGCTCATCATCGGCGGCGGTGATGTCATTCCTGTGCTCAAAGAGATGACGGAAAAAATGCACCTTACCGACAAAGTGATCTTCACCGGGAAGCTTCCTCCCGATGAGCTGCGTTCCTGGACGCGCCTCGCGGATATAGGCATCACACTCGACAAGGACACGAATATCAATTACCGTTTTTCGCTGCCGAACAAAATCTTCGATTACATCCACGCCGGCATCCCGGTGCTGGCATCCGATCTCGTGGAAGTCCGCCGCGTCGTGGAGAAATACAACGTCGGGAAAATTTCTCCCGATCACGAACCGCAGCACATCGCCGCGCTCCTGCGTGAAATGCTGCAGAGTGAAGAATACCCGCGCTGGAAAGAGAATGCTGCGGCAGCAGCGTGTGAGCTCACAGGACAGCGCGAGCAGGAAAAGCAGGCCGCCGTTTTTCGTCAATTTCTCGCGTAACTTACCGCCGGTTCCAAAGGAAATGCGAAATTCGCAGACCAGAATTCTTGTCCGCAAAACACCTTCATATCGTTTCATTCGACGTCCCTTTTCCCCCGAGCTACGGCGGTGTCATTGACGTTTTCTACAAAGCCCGCGCGCTGAAAGAGCTCGGCGTGAACATCCGCCTGCATTGTTTTAAATACGGGCGCGATGAAAGCGATGCGCTGCTTTCCGTTGCGGATCATGTGAAGTATTACCCCCGCAGGACCGAAACGCGCCTGCTGTTCTCCGCTGTTCCGTATATCATTGCTTCACGGACCTCCGAAGAGCTCCTGGAGAATATTTCCGCGGATAATGCACCTGTTCTTTTCGAAGGGCTGCACTGTTGCGCATACCTCGGTCATCCGCTGCTTGCCGGAAAGAAAAAGATCGTGCGCACGCACAACATCGAGCACGATTATTACCGTTCGCTCGCCGATGTGGAAAAGCACCTTTTCCGCCGGATGTATTTCCGCCGTGAAGCAGCGAAGCTGCAGAAATTCGAAAAGAAATTATCGATCGCCGATGCCGTGCTCGCTATCAGTCCTGCCGATGCGATGTCGCTTTCCATGCGGTATAAGAATGTGCATCACGTCATGGCGTTTCACCCGTATGAAGAAGTTGCTGTCGGGCAAACGACCGCTGATTTCGCGCTGTATCACGGTAACCTGGAAGTGGGAGAGAACAACCTCGCCGCGCTTTTCCTCGTGAAGGAAGTTTTCAATGACCTCGGCGTTCCGCTGGTGATCGCGGGAAACAACCCGTCGGATGAGCTCGTCGCTGCCGTAAAGCGCAGCAAGAACATCCGTCTTGAAGCGAACATCCCGACGGAAAAGATCGACGCGCTTATCTCCGCGGCGCGGATAAATGTCCTGCCTACGTTCCAGGCGACGGGAATAAAACTGAAGCTGCTTGCGGCTCTTTTCCGCGGGAAGCATTGCATCGTGAATTCCCCTATGATCGCCAACACCGGGCTGGAATCCCTGTGTACGGTGGCGGATTCCGCATTTGCGATGAAATCGGCGGTGAAGAGAATGTACGATGCGCCGTTCGGAATAAGCGAGGTGGAAAAGAGAAAGCAGGTGCTCGGCGAACGTTTTTCGAACAGGAAAAATGCGGAAAAGATCCTCGCGCTGATCTAAGCGGAGACTGCGGCAGAATCGATCAGCACACCATTTTCACAGCGAAGCTTGCGTGCCGGGTATTTGTCCACGACCAGCATGTCGTGCGTGGCAACGACGACGGCCGTTCCGTTTTTGCTGATCTGCATAAGCAGGGAAATGATCTCGCTCGACGTATCGGGATCGAGGTTCCCGGTGGGCTCGTCGGCGAGAATGACCTCGGGATTATTCAGCAATGCACGCGCAATGGAAACGCGCTGCTGCTCGCCGCCGGAAAGCTCATGCGGCATCTTGTGCGATTTGGTGGCGAGCCCGACCATGTCCAGCACCGACTGCGCGCGGTCGAGCATGGCTTTTTTGTCTTTCCAGCCCGTCGCCTTCATCACGAAAAAAAGATTTTCATTCACCGAACGGTCGTAAAGAAGCTGGAAATCCTGGAATACGATGCCGATCTTCCGGCGAAGAAAAGGGACGTCGCTGCTGCGGATGGACGTAAGATCGAACCCGGCGATCTTCGCGGAACCTTCTTTCAGCGGAACGTCTGCGTACAGCGTTTTCATCAGCGAGCTTTTCCCGCTTCCTGTTTTCCCGACGAGGTAAACGAATTCTCCTTTGCACACGGTGGCTGAAACTTTCGTCAGCACCATGTTGTGCTTCTGGAAAACAGAAACATTGTTCAGTTCGATGATTGGTTCTGCGCTCATTAACTTTCTTTTGCAAACGTAATGAGATTTCATGAACGCAGGAAAAATGCGGCGGAATGAAAATGCCGGAATGGTTTTCCCGGAAAACATTTTCCTATTGGAAATTCATAAGCGGAATGCGCACTGAATTAGAATCACGTTAGAGCGGGAAAAGCAGGTTTGCGGCAATGGCTTTAATACCAGTCGAAAGAAGAAACGCGGCAATAATTTCAACACGTTCGCGTTGATAACTTGGAACCTGTTTGACCGACCTATGGAATGACCCGTACTAATTTTAGTCGCTAAAACCCGCAGTAATGCGTGACATCCGGTCAGGTCTCATCTTCGTCTTCTTTTTCTCGCTCCTTCTCGCCAATGCATCATTCGCGCAGCAGTCGCAGGTGTATGTTAATCCCGATGCGAAGTTCAAAAGCGCGCTCGATCTTTTTGAAAAGCAGAAATACGCCGAAGCGGAAGAAGAATTCGACCAGATCGTTTCAGCTGCAAAAGACAAAAACGACCTGCTGGTCATTGATGCGCAGTATTACGCCGCGATATGTGCGTATGAGCTTTTTCACAAGGACGCGGAAGAGCGCCTGAAGAATTTTCTTTCCGATCACCCGGAATCTTCCCGCTGCCAGCGCGTCCGTTTTTACCTCGGCCGTTACAATTACCGCAAAAAGAAATACGATGATGCGCTCGACTGGTTCCGGCTCGTCGAGATCAGCGACCTGCAGGAGGACGAGATCCCGGAATATTATTTCAAACGCGGGTATTCGCATTTCCAGCTCGGTCATCTCGATTCGGCAAAAACGAATTTCTACGAGATCAAGGATGTCGATTCGAAATACGCTGCGCCCGCGACGTATTATTATTCGCACATCCTGTATACGGAAGGAAGCTACGAAACCGCGCTGCAGGGGTTCCAGAAGCTGAACGGCGATCCGACCTTCGGTCCTGTCGTCCCGTATTACATTGCGCAGATCTATTTCCTCCAGGGAAAATACAGCGATGTCATTTCATACGCACCGCCGCTGCTCGATTCCGCCAAACGCGCCCCGGAGATCGCGCACCTCATCGGCGCTTCCTATTACCGCATGAATCATTTCAAGGAGGCGATCCCTTTCCTCGAAAAATACCACGCAGGCGCTTCGTCATTCTCGCGCGACGACGCGTATGAGCTCGGCTATGCCTATTACCGATCCGACAGTGCGGCAAGCGCGATCGTTTATTTCCAGGATGCGATCGGCGATTCTTCCGATGCGCTGGCGCAGGATGCGTGGTATCACCTCGCGGATTGCTTTCTCAAAACCGGCAACAGGCTGGGCGCGCGCAATGCGTTCGGGAAAGCGTCCGGCATGAAGTTCGATGCGGTCATCCGCGAAGACGCGCTTTTCAAATATGCCGAGCTCAGCTACGAACTTTCTTTCAGCCCGTTCAACGAAGCCATCACCGCGCTCAATGAATACCTCTTCGAATACCCGAATACGCCGCGGCACGATGAAGCGTATACGCTGCTGACGAATGTGTATCTCAGCACGCAGCATTACAAGGAGGCGCTTGAATCCATCGAAAAAATAAAGGTGCTCAGTCCTGCCATGCAGGGAACGTACCAGATGATCGCCTATAACCGCGGCATCGAGCTGCTGAATGCAAAGGATTATGACGGCGCAATTACGCATTTCGATAAAACGCTGACCTATCCCGTGAGCCGCGAGCTGAATTCGCAGTCGCATTACATGAAAGGAGAAACGTATTACGCGAAAGCGATGGATAAAAAGGATACGGCATCGTTCACGAAAGCGATCAATGAATACAAGCAGTTCATGGTGACGCCGGGCGCAACGATCCTTCCCGATTACAACACGGCGAATTACAACATCGGCTATTGCTACTACCAGCAGAAACAGTGGGCCACGTCGATGATCTGGTTCCGGAAATACATCGCGAACAAAACAACAGCCGATGCGAACGATAAAGTTTTCGATGCGTACCTGCGTCTCGGCGACGGCTATTTCCGGATGAAGGATTTTCTCAACTCGGCTGATTTCTACGCGAAAGCGGTCGCTGCACCGACGACGGACGACAACATGAAGGATTACGCCATGTTCCAGGAAGCGATGGCGCTCGGCTTCCAGGGAAAGAAGCAGGAAAAAGCCGACATGCTCAAACAGCTGCGTACGACATACCCGAAATCGATCTACCTCGCGGACTCGCGTTACCAGGAAGCGCGCACGCTGCACGACCTGCGTTTGTACGACCAGGCGCTGGAGTCTTATCGCACCTTGTACAATTCCAATCCCGGCGGTCCTTACGGCGTTTCCTGCCTCAAGAACATGGGACTTATTTACCGTGCGAAAAATATGCCCGACAGCGCGCTCGTGCAATACAAAAAAGCGGTGACGGCGATCCATTCTTCCGGCCCGGATTTCATCGACATCATGCACGAGATAAAATCCATCTACGTCGAAAAAGGCCAGCTGGAAGACTGGGAGAATTATTCCGCTTCCGTCGGTTATGTCGAAGCGCAGGCGATCGCCGACAGCACGACGTATATCGTCGCGAAAAAATTCTACTCGGACGGGAATTGCGAAGGCGTTCAGCGGGAATGCGACAAGTACGTGCTGAAATATCCTGCTGGGATTTACATCTCGGAAATTTATTTCATGCGTGCGGAATGCGCGTTCAAGTCCAATGATCTTGCGAAAGCGCTCGACAGCTACAGCGCCGTGCTTGCAAAAGGACAATCGGGTCATACGCAGCGCTGCCTTCTCCAGCTTGCCTTTATTTATTACAAGCAGAAAAATTACGCTTCCGCGGCTGTGATGTATCACCGCATCGAAAACGAATCTTCAGACGGTAATGCGCAGAACGATGCGAAAATAAATCTCATGCGGTGCTATGATTTCATGGGCAACGCGGATTCTGCCGGAATTTATGCCAACCAGGTGGTGACCATGAAACACCTGCCGAATGAAGTAACGGGACAGGCCTGGTACCTGAAAGGCAAATACGACCTGTCGAAGAATGACAAGGTGCAGGCGGACAAAGATTTCAAAGAGGTGGAGAAATATGTTCCGAATACGGATTATGCCGCTGAAGCGCGTTACCAGCAGTGCTGGATCAAATACAGCAACGGGGAATTCAAAACCGCTGAAAAAGCGTTGCTGAAAGAGATCAACGATTATGCCGGGTTTTCACAGTGGAGCGGGAAGGGCTGGCTGCTGCTGGCCGACGATTACCTCGCGCTGAAAGATACGTTCCAGGCGAAGTTCGTGCTGCAGAATTACATCGACAATGGCGATGTTCCCGAATTGCAGCAGCAGGCAAAAGATAAGCTGCAGGCGATCGAAACGGCGCAGCACAAGGACGTGCAGAAGAAAGAAGACGACATCATCGTTCCGATCGGCGATCCCGGTGGCGGAAAACCCGACGACATCAATTCACAGGGAGGTGGACAATGAAGAAATTCCTGGTCATACCATTCATGCTGCTCTGCGCTTCGCTCGTTGCGCAGACCGGCGGATTTTCAATCACGGCCGTCGGCGATGTTTCCCCGGTGCTGATCGACAACGTCACGAAGATCTCCGACCCCGCAGTGAAAAAAGACACCGTGCTGCCCGCGCCGTCGTTCGATTACACGCTGCAGCCGAAAAAATTCATGACCTCCGTGCAGATCGATACGATCAAAGCGGCGAAGCTCGGGAATGAATCCGTGCCGAAGCTGTACAACACCTACGCGCGCCTCGGTGTCGGCAATTACGCGACGATAACCGGTGAATTCTATGCGAACAGCACGCGCTCGAAGACCAGCGCATGGGGCTTCCACGCACGCCACTTTTCCGCGGGCAAAGGTCCCGGCGATGTGCAGGGCGATTTTTCCGGTTTCGGGCAACAGCAGGTGGACGCGTTCGGGAAATATTTTTTCCGCCATCATACGCTGACGGGCGGGCTCGATTACGACCGTCACGCCGTTTACAATTATGGCAGCGACGTCGCAGGTAACAGCTTCACGAAGGATTTTACAAAGCAGACGTTCAATTACTGGGGCGCAAACGTCGACCTGCTCAGTCATCTCCCGGATTCATCCGATATCAATCACCACGGCAATCTTCGCTATTATCATTTGTCGGACCGGTACAAGGTGAAGGAAGACAACCTGCTCTTCAGCGCAAACGGCGGAACTTACCTGCGCGGGCAAATGCTGAACGTGGATCTCGGCGTTGATTACAACCATGTGACGGGAGCGCAGGATACAGTGAACAGCACGATCCTTCACGTCACACCGATGATCCGTTCGCGCGGAAATAAATTCGACGCGTCGATCGGCATTGCGGTTTACGGCGATCTCGGTGCGGAATCGTTCACTTATTTCTATCCGCAGGCTTCTTTCAGCTACGACATCGTCAATCATATTATCGTGCCCTATGTTACGCTCGGCGGTTACCTCGAACGCAACAGCATGCGCACGATGACGGATATCAACCCGTTCCTGATGACCACAGAAGCGTATGCGCTGAAAAACACGCAGCACAAGTATGAGCTCAGCGGGGGACTCAAAGGGAGCATCAGCTCCGAGATCGTCTACGACCTCCGCGCCACGCGCGTAGAGCTCGATAATATGCCCTTCTTCGTGAATACAATTGAATCGCAGGATATCTTCCGGAACAAGTTTGCTGCCGTGTACGATAACGTCGATCTCGTCCAGGCGCATGCGCAGCTCGGCTGGCAGCATTTTGAAAAAGTGCGTCTCGATCTTTCCGGCGATTATTATCACTACACGATGACGAACGAGCTGCATCCGTGGCATACGCCTACGCTTCGTCTCGGCCTGCTCGCAGAATATAACCTGCAGGACAAGCTCATCGGCCGCATGGATGTTTGCTACCTCGACGGCATGTATGCGCGCATGCAGAACGGAAGCGGCTATTCTGTCGTTAACCTGAAAGGACTCGTTGACGTGAATCTCGGCTTCGAATACCGCTACACGAAATTTTTCTCCGTCTTCCTCAATCTCAACAACCTCGCTAACCAGCGTTATGAAAGATGGTACGCTTATCCCACGCAGCGTTTCAACTTCCTCGCAGGGGCTACGTATACTTTTTGAACGGGTAAGAAAAAAAGGGGTATAAAAAAGCTTTTCAGGAGCAACTTCCAGGGCCTCGTTTTTTCAACATTTTTGTTGATAAAAATGGCCCTTCTGCCATT
>DASTSF010000348.1:0-10894 GCA_035760825.1 Bacteroidia bacterium | reverse complement strand
GCCGCGACGTTCCGTTCACCGTTTCGCCGGTCACACGCACGGAATACATGCCGGGGACGAGTCCCTCGCCGTCCACTTCGAGAATGGAATTACCGGCGGGCATGGATTGTTTTTCCTCGCGGATCATCCGGCCTTCATTGTCGAAGATCGTGTACGTGACATCCTGCGCTTTGTCGAGACCGAGGTTGATGAAAAAGTTCGTGTTGAACGGGTTCGGGTAGGCATTCAGCATCACGGTGCTCACATTTTCGGGAACGGAAGCGAGAATGGCCTGGGAAATATCAAGGATGTACAGCCCGTTCTGCATATCAGCGCCGAGAATGTGTCCGCTGGGAAGATCGGTGTACGCACCCCACGCGCCGTGGTACGCCTGCGTGTAATTCGGGTAATTGATGAGCGTGTCCGTATCGAAATAACCCGTGCGCACCACGTTCGAAGGATTCCCGATGTTGAAGACCTGTATGCCGTCGCAGTAATTGGCGGAAACAAGTACGTTGTTCCCGATGATATACGGGTTGTGCGGCGTGTCGCCCTGGTTGGAACGGAACACCTGGTTCATCGTGATGTTGCTCATGTCCGAAACATCGAGCGATTTCATGCCGAGACCGGCGGGAACTTCATCTGTGAAAATAAGCGTACGTCCGTCCTGTGAAAGAAAGCTGCTGTGGTTGTATCCCTGTTCGGGATAATTCTGCAGCGCGGCGATCTCGTGGAAATGATGCAGCGTGTCATCGAGCACGTAAATGAAAAGCCCGTCGTATCCGCCCGAAGCATAAACAGTATCGTTGCGGACGAACATGTCATGCACCGTGGCCGGGGAACCGTAATCCTGGTGCAGCACACGGATGAGCTGCGGATGAACGGGATCAGCGGAAAGATCGTACGCGGCCATGGAATAATAATTATTGTTCCTGCGCGTAACGCTGCCGCACCAGAGCTTGTCGCCGTCCACGAAGATCGTGTGGCAGCGCTCGAACACAGTCGTATCGTCGTACAATACGTGCACGGAATCGGGCAGGTAAGACATGTCGATGATCTGGAAGCTGTTCGGCGATACGTCATCGCTGACAACGTAGCAATAGTTGCGGTAGGTTTTGATCTCGTGCCAGATGAGATTGCCGTGGCGCGAAGGAACATAATCGCACATCACCGGGGAAGCCGGGTTCGTGACATCGATGAAGTTGACGCCCGTCGACGAGCCGATGATGCCGTATTCGTGGTTGTTGGTCGTGTCCTTCCATCCCCAAACGCCCTGGTACTTGATACCGTACGTCGGTTCCGCCGGCTGGGAAGGGTTGTTCCATTGTCCGAGCATCGAGACGTTCTGTGCGTCGTACGTTTGCGAATGCGCGATCACGGGTGCGAACGCGAGGAGGAATAAAAGTCGTTTCATCGGGAAGGATTGATCTGTATTAAAGATACGAATTCCGGGCGTTCCAGGTTCAAAGTTGGCAAGCTGAAAAGTCGGAAAGTTGGAACAACAAACGGGAATCGTTTCAACCACGAAGTACACAAAGGTTTTCACAAAGTGCACAAAGGAAAACAAACCCGAAACTTGAAACCGTTTTAACCACGAAGTACACAAAGGTTTTCACAAAGTGCACAAAGGAAAACAAACCCGAAACTTGAAACCGTTTTAACTACGAAGAACACAAAGCATTTCACAAAGTACACAAAGGAAAACAAACCCGAAACTTGAAACCGTTTTAACTACGAAGAACACAAAGCATTTTACAAAGTGCACAAAGAAAAACAACCCGAAACTTGAAACTTGAAACCGTTTCAACCACGAAGAACACAAAGTATTTCACAAAGCGCACAAAGGAAAACAAACCCGAAACTTGAAACTTGAAACCGTTTTAACCACGAAGTACACAAAGGTTTTCACAAAGTGCACAAAGGAAAACAAACCCGAAACTTGAAACCGTTTCAACCACGAAGAACACAAAGTATTTCACAAAGCGCACAAAGGAAAACAAACCCGAAACTTGAAACCGTTTCAACCACGAAGTACGCAAAGGTTTTCACGAAGTGCACGAAAGAAAACGAAGACCATTCAGACACTGAAACCGAAACCAGAAAGCATTTTAATGATCACTCACATCCTCCCCACCATCTCTTTCATTATCTGCGTCATCTTTTTCTCTGCGATCTCAGCCACTTTCTGCACATCTTCATGCGTCACTTCCACGATCTTGCCGGGGACGCCGAGATCCGTGATCACCGACATCGCGAAAACAGGAACGAGCATGTGACGCGCAGCGATCACTTCCGGAACAGTGCTCATGCCAACGGTATCACCGCCGATGTTGCGCACGTACTTGTATTCGGCAGGCGTTTCGAAGGTCGGGCCGCTCATGCCGACGTAAATTCCTTCCTGCACGTTATGACCGAGCTCGCCTGCGATCTTTTTCGCCAGCGCGATCATGCCGTGATCATACGGCTCGCTCATATCGGGAAAACGCACGCCGAAACGTTTGTCGTTCGCACCGATCAGCGGGTTCGAAGGAAAAAGATTGATATGATCGGTGATGATCATGAGATCGCCGATACTGAAATCCGGGTTCACGCCGCCGCTTGCGTTCGAAACAAAAAGGCGTTTGATCCCGAGCAGCTTCATCACGCGAACCGGGAACACCACCTGCTGCATCGAGTAGCCTTCGTAAAAATGAAAACGTCCCTGCATGGCTATCACGTTCTTCCCGGAAAGCTTGCCAAAGATCAGCTTGCCCGAATGTCCTTCTACGGTAGACACCGGGAAATCGGGGATCGTTTCATAGGGAAGAATGTATTCCGCCTGGATCTCGTGCACAAGTCCCCCGAGACCGGTACCGAGAATGATCCCCGTTTCGGGAGAAAAATCATTCGTTTTTTCCTTAATGTAATTTGCTGTTGACTGGGTGCGATCGAACATAATCGAGGATTTGCTGGTTGAAATTCTGGGCGTCCTGGTCCTGGAAAGCGATCTCGATCGGCACGTAATAAACGGGCAGATCGCCGAGGTATTCTTCCAGGCCGGGTTTCATCAGGCGCATGGCGTCCTTTTCGGTGGTGATGACGATCTTGTTGTCGTTCTTCACATCCTCGTAAATTTCTTTCAGGCGCAAAAGATCGGCGGGAGAAAATTCATGGTGATCCCGGAAACGGAAAGGCACCAGCTCCTTCACTTTGTCTTTCAGGAAATATTCAAGCGAATGCGAATTGGCGATGCCGGTGAGCAGCACGACGGAAAAATTCAGCGAGAAGCAGAATTCTTTTTCCATCGTCACCAGGTCTTTCCGGTTGCCGAAAGGAATGAAATCGCCGTAAACGATCGTGGAGAAATAGATTTTCTGGTACGGCTCCGGGCGGATTTCTTTCATGATGCGCTTGCGCTCGAGCGGCGAAAACATCTGCGGCGTTTTCGTCACCACGATAACGTCGGCGCGCCTTGCGCCGGAACGCGGTTCACGGAGATAACCCGTGGGCAGCATCTGGTCCTTGTAAAAAAGGCGGCTGTAATCGGTGAGCAATATCTGCAGCCCGGGCTTGATGCTGCGGTGCTGGAAAACGTCGTCGAGAATGATGACCTGCAGCTTGGGGAACTGGTTCAGCAGCTTTTTCACGCCGTGCACGCGGCCCGAATCGACGGCAACGGGAACGGAAGGATCGAAACGATGACGGAATTGCTTGGGCTCATCGCCGATCTGCGAAGTGGTTGCATCGCTTTCCGCCAGAACGAATCCGGATGTTTCCCTTCCGTAACCGCGGCTCAGCGTGGCCACCGCGTACCGCGACGACAGCAGGCGCACGAGGTATTCGACGTGCGGTGTTTTGCCCGTTCCCCCGGCGGAAAGATTTCCCACACCGATCAGCGCCACATCACCGAAATTCGTCGAAGGCAGGATGCCGATATCGAAAAGCTTGTTCCGCAACGTAACGATCAGCCCGTACAGGAGCGATAACGGCCATGCGAGGATGCGGAGCAGGTTCATTGGCAGCGAAAATACATAAATCAGCAAGGCGAACGGCAGATTTTATGTGACCATTCTGTTTACTGAATTCCCGGTGGAAAGCAACCTTGTTTTACCTTACGGAAGATGTATTCCCATCCGCAACTTCGCGTTTTTCTGCCGGTTAACGGTTGCCGCCTTCCCCGGGAATGAAACCTGCTTTTCGTGTCTTTGCGTCTGCGGCAATAAAACCGTGCCGTTCCCTGCTGGCAGATTACGCGCGCAACCTGTACCTTTAAACTCTGCAAAAAATCATGCGCGCACTTTCTGTTATCGGTATTGTTCTCAGCATGGCGGGTATCATCGCTGCCATCTACGTCATGTCGGCTTCCGTCTGCGAATGCAACACGAACGACAACCTGTTCTTCGACATGAAAGACCAGGCGACGCCGGCGGCCATACGTGGCGGCACCATCATGCTCATGTTTTTCGTTTTCTTCCTCGTGTTTTCCATCATCGGAACAGCCATGAGCTTTTCGCCGAAAAAAGAAGCGCAGCCGCTTCCCGCCTACCCGCAGGCACCGGCGAACACGTATCCTCCTTTCCATCCGAACCAGTACACTGTCAGCAACCAGTGGCCGCAGCAGCAGGAAACGCAGCAGGCACCTCCGCAGCAGCAGAACACCTGGCCGCAGCAGGAACAGAATTACGACCGATGGAAACCGCCGGGAAATTCCGGCAGCTGATCTGAACCGCCTATGAAACTTCACACCATTGAAACCGGATTTTTCAAGCTCGACGGAGGCGCCATGCACGGTGTCGTTCCGAAAAGCCTCTGGAAAAAAGAAAATCCTCCCGACGACAATAACCTCTGCACCTGGGCCATGCGCTGCCTGCTCGTGGAAGAAGGCAACCGCCTCGTGCTCATCGATAACGGCATCGGCGACAAGCAGGATGCGAAATTCTTCAGCCATTATTACCTGCACGGCGACGCGTCGCTGGAAAAATCGCTGAACGCCGCGGGATACAGCATGAATGACGTGACGGACATGTTCCTTACGCACCTGCATTTCGATCATTGCGGCGGAAGCATTCGCTACAACGGCGACCGGTCAAAGCTCGTCACCGCTTTTCCGAACGCGACTTACTGGAGCAACAAAGAGCACTGGGAATGGGCGACGAAACCGAATGCACGCGAAAAAGCCAGCTTCCTGAAAGAAAATATCCTTCCCATCGAAGAAAGCGGGCAGCTGAAATTCATTGAAAAAGGAGAGGAGCTTTTTCCCGGCTTCGGCGTGCTATTCACGTACGGTCACACAGGCGCGATGATGCACCCGAAAATTTCGTACAAGGGAAAAACGATCGTGTACATGGCCGACCTCATGCCGTCCGTCGCGCATATTCCTCTTCCCTGGATCATGGCCTACGATGTTCGTCCGCTCGAAACGCTGAAAGAAAAAGAAACGTTCCTTCCGCAGGCGGCGAAAGAAGAATACGTTCTCTTCTTCGAGCATGACGCCGTGAACGAATGCTGCACCGTGACCGAAACCGAACGCGGCGTGCGTGTGAATGAAAAGTTCCGCCTGTCCGCACTCTGAACATTGAATCCCGGACATTGAGCACTGAACCTGAGATCGGCCTGGTATTGAGCGGAGGCGGCGCGCGCGGCTTCGCGCATCTCGGCGTATTGCAGGCGCTGGACGAGCTCGGCATCCGCATCGCTGCTATCTCCGGAACAAGCGCAGGCGCGATCTGCGGCGCATTCTATTTTGCCGGGCATCGCCCGCAGGACACGCTGCGCTACATCCGCTCCTATAAAATTTACGAGTGGGCGCGCATTCTCTGGCGAAAACCGGGCATCCTGAACATGCAGAAGATCTCGGAAATGTTCGCGAAATACCTGCCCGATACGTTCGAAGGACTCGACCGGCCGCTCACCGTTTGCGCCACCGACATTCTCAAAGGATGCCCGGAATATTTCAGCTCGGGTCCGCTGACCCCCGCCATATGTGCATCGGCTGCGATCCCGCTCGTGTTCGAACCGGTTTCAATGAACGGTTCCAGCTACGTCGACGGCGGCATCCTCGATAATTTTCCTCTCGGGCAGCTGCAGAAAAAATTCAAAACGATCATCGGCGTTCATGTCAATCCCATCAATCATCACCTTGATCATGTGCATTTCCACGAGGTGATGGACCGGAGCATGCATCTTGCGCTGAGCCCGGCCGTGACGGACAAAAAAGATCAGTGCTCGGTTTTCATCGAACCGAAAGGCTGCGAGAATTTCGGCATGTTCGATCTTTCCGGCGGAGAAAAAATTTTCGCGATCGGATACGAAGCGGCGATGAGCGTGAAAAAGGAGCTGCTGAAGCTGTAAGGGAAAGTTTTGCGTGTTTTTTGTTGTTGCGGGATTTTTTTGCCGCCCGGTATGTTTCTCTCCCTGCCAGGTCTCGACTTGCGCTCGACCTGACAGGGGCGACTGGCATCTGCGGGCAATGCATGAATTCAGAATTCAATGGTTCCTGTTTGCCTGCTGATCATTCCTTAGCCCTGATTGAGCGCTTTGCCGTGCAATAGCGAAAGCAGGAACACAGGAAATTCATCGCACAACCCGTGCGCTCCGTCATCATCACATCTTCGTGACTTATTTCTTTTACCGGGAAGACACAAAGCGGCAGCTTCATTTCGAACGTGTGCGGCCACACCTCTTGACTTTCCGCGCGACTATCCTACTTTTGGGGATGCCTTTCTTTCGGGGCGCTAAAAATTTCCCATGAACAAGCCTTTCATTGTAAAGATCATCAGCGCGCCCCTGAATTTTCTCGTCTGCGCATTGATCGCCCAACTGTTTATTCTCATACAGGACGGGCGCGGGCAGGGCGACATTTACGCTTTCCTTTTCTGGACGATCCCGCTTGCCGCGGCGCTGGCGTTCAGCGGAGGAACAATCGTGCAGCTGACAGAGGTGAAAAATTTTTCCGTGCGGCTCATGCTCCTCTTTGCCGTCACGGTTTTTGTTTCTTCCGGATGGATCTTTTTCGTTTCCATTTTTCTCGGCGGATGGATTAACGCATTCAGCTTCCCGCTGCTTTACCCGTGGATCGCAGGAAGTTTTGTCCAGCTCGGTTTTCTTTTGTGGCGCCTTCCCGAACCTGCGACGCCGGTGAAAAGAAGCCGTCTCCTGGTGAAACTGCTGCTCTTCCCTGCCGCATTCATTATCGCGACCATTGCCTGCATCGCGGTTCGTTCGGTGTACCTCAACCTGAACGGACCTGAAAAAGAATTGTACCTCATTCCCGATAATTTCAACGGAGACTTTCGTGTCGTGTACGGAGAAAAATGCGGCGTGCTGCCGGAATCCGAGAACGGGCGGAGAGTGATGCGCATTCCGGCGGACGGCGTCCTCATCGTGCAGGAAGAATTCCGTGCGGGAACCATCGACAATGTTTATTACCTCGTGGATGCGGCGGGAAAAAGAACGAAGGTCAATGAGATCTACGACGTCAGCGGGCGTTTTTCAAAACCGGGAGCGTCGGTCATGCTGAGCAGCACGGGAAGCATTGCGGGAAAAATGCCCGACGAAAGCTTCTCCAGCGAATCACCGCTCGCGATCACGTATGAAGATTTCACACTCTTCAACAAAGACACCGCGAATGCGGACACGGAAAAAAACCGGGACCGTCTCGACTCGCTCACTGAAGCGAAAGTCGGCGAATGCCGCGCCACGGTGAAAGGGAATCCCAAATGACAACAGCATTTTTCACCTGCACCGGCTTATGAAGTATCTTGTTTCTTCCCGGCGCGATGAAAAAACCTGTCCGCATTTACTTTGAAACGATCCGCCGTGCGTTCTCCGGCCGGCAATGAAAACGGGAAAAGAGAATTGCAGGAAAAGCCGGCGGAGTGAATCAGTTCGGGTCCACATCCGCCACCACGCGCAGCTTTTTGAAATCGCTGTGCGCCTTCATCGCGATCATCTCCGCTGAGATGATTTTCTTCACACCGGAAGGGTTCGTTCCGCGTTCGATCTTCACGAGAATTTCCTTGATGAATTCATCGCGCACACGGGAAACCGGCGGGTATTCCGGGCCGAGAATATTCGCTCCGAGATGCTTGCGGAGATTGTCCGCCAACTGGAAAGCGCCGTTGTCCACGAGCGTTGCATCTTTTCCTTTTACCGCGAGACGCACGAGGCGGTAAAATGGCGGGTAATGGAATTCCATACGTTCCGCCAGCTCGGCGTGGTAAAGCGTTTCGTAATCGTGGCTGATCACGCATTGGATCACCTGGTGCTGCGGGTTGAATGTCTGGATGATCACTTCTCCTTTTTTTTCACGTCGTCCCGCGCGACCCGAAACCTGCGCCATGAGCTGGAAGCTCCGTTCGTACGCGCGGAAATCGGGGAAATTCATCAGCTGGTCGGCCTGTAAAATTCCCACCAGCGCGACATTGCCGAAATCCAGTCCCTTCGTCACCATCTGCGTTCCGACAAGAATATCGATCGCGTGTGTTTCGAAATCATTCACGAGCTTCTGCAGGCTGTGCTTGCCCCGCGTTGTGTCGAGGTCCATGCGCGCCACTTTCACGCCCGGAAAGATCAGCGACAGCTCCTCTTCTATTTTTTCCGTGCCGAAGCCTTTCATCTTCAACTCTGTTCCGCCGCAGGCCTCGCACTGCTGCGGCGGATTTGTCGTCCAGCCACAATAATGACAGCGAAGCTGGTTCGAATTTTTGTGGTACGTGAGGCTGACGTCACAGCGCACGCAATGCGGAATGTGCCCGCACGACTGGCATTCGATGGAGGGCGCAAATCCCCTGCGGTTCTGGAAAAAGATGATCTGCTCGTTCGCTTTCAGCGCCTGCTCCGTTTTTTCCAGCAGCAGCGGTGAAAAATGCGATTTCATCAGTCGTTTCCGCGAAGCTTCCCTGATGTCCACCACCGTGATCTCCGGTAATGTCGATCCGCCGTAACGTTCGGTCATCGACGCGTAGCCGTATCGTCCGTGCTTCGCATTGTAAAACGATTCGAGCGAAGGCGTGGCGGAACCGAGAAGAACTTTCGCACCGTGCAGCGTGGCGAGCAGTATCCCGCTTTCCCGCGCATTGTAGCGCGGCGCAGGATCGTGCTGCTTGAAGGAAGGATCATGCTCTTCATCGATGATGACGAACCCGAGCGCAGTGAACGGAAGGAAAAGAGCGGATCGTGCGCCGATGACAACAACAGGTTCGCCTTTCAGCACTTCGCGCCACACTTCCACGCGCTCATTTTCATTGAAGCGCGAATGATACACGAGCACCTTGTTCCCGAAATGCCTCTGCAGGCGCGTGATGAGCTGTGTCGTCAGCGCAATTTCCGGCAACAGGTACAACACCTGCTTCCCCGATGCGAACAGCCCGCGGATGAGGTGCATGTACACTTCCGTTTTACCGGAAGAAGTAACGCCGTGCAGCAGGGCCACGTCTTTTTCGCGGAACGGGGCAGAAATATCCTCCATCGCTTTCCGCTGGTGTTCGCTCAGCACAACTTCTTTTTCACCTGAAATATCTTTGATGATGCGCGACACTTCCAGCTCTTCGCGCAGGAGAATTCCTTTTTTCACCAGCGATGCGATCGCTGAAGAATCCGCACCCGAAGCTTTCACGAGATCCGACTGCCGCACCGGGACCGTCTTTTTTTCAAAGCGCCCCGACAAATGCACGAAGCTCATCATCACCTGCAGCTGTTTGAACGCTTTCTTCTCGAGCTTATCGAACACTTCGCGGAGCTTTTCTTCCTCTTCGTATTCCGGCGCCAGGGCAAGGAACGTTTCGAATTTCGGTGAAAACCGTTCCTGCAGTTCCTCGTAAACGAGAATAATTCCTTCGTCGAGCATCTGGCGGATCTTCGGGTAAACCGTTTTCCGGTCGAGGATCGCGCTGATGTCTTCCAGCGAAAGTGTTTTACGCACGTCGAGCGCTTCGCACACGGTGAACGCTTCGTCGTCGGTCAGCTTGCGGTCGCCCGGCCAGCCCGGGTTCAGCACCACGCGCGTTTCACTCGACAGGCGCAGCCCGGAAGGAAGCGCGGCCAGCATCACTTCTCCCCGCGTGCAGAGGTAATAGTCCGCCATCCAGTCCCAGAATTTCAGCTGCGTTTCCGTAACAACCGGTACAGGATCGAGAACGGAATCGATGTACTTCGCGGTGTAGGACGGCGCCACTGTATGAACTTTCCGGACGATCGCGGAATACAATTTATTCTTCCCGAACTGGACGACAACGCGCATGCCTTCCTTCACCTCCCCGTTCAGGCTTTGCGGAATGCGGTACGTGTACGCATTCGGCAAGGCCAGCGGCAAAATGACATCGGCGAAATAATCAACGCGGGAAGACATGAAACAAATTTAAACGCTGCGCCGGTGGAAAATGTGCTATTCCGGTTTTATTCCTGTTTCTCCTTTTTTGGGAACACCCAGCCGGTCGTAACGCAGGTGAAGATCCGGATCATTGCCTGCATGGAAAACAAAGAGATTACGCACCGGCTCCCGGTAAAGCACGATCTCGAATTGCGTGGTATGGTCTTCAACGATGAGCTGTGAAACGGAATCCCCGCCTGCATTTGCAGTGAGGATATCGGGCTGCAATGAAAAAAGGTCGGAACCGGAAGTGGCGTCGAGCTCGAAAAAATAATCGCGGTGGGATTCGAAATCCTCCATCGCAAGGAACGCATTGAAATTTTCCGGCGCAACTTCATTTTTGTGCGTGCAGGCGACAAAATCCGCCGGGAATTTTTTCTCATTCTGCAAATAACCCAGCTTGAAAAGATAATCGCTGACAGCATTCCCATCCTGGTCCGTAAAATGAAAATCCACCTGCGCAAAGGGTTTCCGGCTGGTGCGCGTCTGCCTCGTCACTTTCCGGCAAAGTTCTTCCACATCACGGTAATCTTCGTCGCTTTGCACGGCAAGACACCGCAGGATAAG
>DASTSF010000347.1:0-4430 GCA_035760825.1 Bacteroidia bacterium | reverse complement strand
CCGGAAAACCGCGATAACCTTTGAAAGCCGGTTTGCCTCCATGGCTGAGAATAAAATCCTCGGCAATTTTGTCAATGTACGCCGTGGTAACACCCGGTTTAACTTCTCTTCCGGCTGCTGCAAGGGCTTTGCCAACAAGTAAAGAACTTTGTCTTATTAACTCTATCTCTTCGTGCGACTTATAATAGATCATATCCGGCATCAGGCTGCAGAAGTCGCCATGCCAACAGATGTACGACCTTTGATACGGCCGGATTTCATCAGGCCGTCGTAATGACGCATTAAGAGATAGCTTTCTATTTGCTGCAGCGTATCAAGCACCACACCCACAAGAATGAGAATGCTCGTTCCGCCGTAGAATTGCGCGAATTCATTGGAAACGCCGAAGTGAATCACAATCGCCGGAAGCGCCGCCACGATGGCAAGCATAATTGCGCCCGGCAATGTAATCCGTGACATGATCTGGTCAATGTATTCAGATGTTTTGTTGCCAGGCTTGATCCCGGGAATATAACCCTCGTTACGTTTCATTTCCTCTGCCATCATTTTGGGATTTACAGTAATGGCCGTATAGAAGTACGTAAACACGATAATGAGAAGCGCCGTGACAAGGTTATACCAGATCCCATAATGGTTGCCGAACTGCTGCAGGAACCAGCTGGTCTCTCCGTCCGATCCTTTCATTGCGAAGCCAGCAAGCTGGATAGGGATCATTACGATAGCCTGTGCAAAGATGATCGGCATTACACCGGCAGCATTCACCTTGAGGGGAATATAATTGCGCTGTCCGCCGTACTGCCTGTTTCCGACAATACGTTTTGCAAAATGAATGGGAATGCGTCGTGTTCCCTGGACGAGAAGAATACATCCGAGAATAACAGCGAGCAATACAGCAAGCTCTACAAGGAACATGATAAGACCGCCGCCGGATGATTCGAGGCGGGAACCAAATTCGGACGAGATCGCGAACGGAAGGCGCGCAACGATACCTATCATGATGAGCAATGAAATACCGTTACCGATTCCTTTGTCGGTGATTTTCTCACCCAGCCACATAACAAACACAGTTCCCGTAACAAGCACGCATACCGACTGGAACCACCAGAAAGTGCTCTGATCATGAACAACACCCGGCTTATCGACAACCTGAGATGCCAGGTAGCCTACAGCCTGCATGGCCGTAATAACGACAGTCAGGTAACGGGTAAACTGGTTGATCTTTTTTCGTCCGCTTTCACCTTCACGCTGCAAACGCTGAAAATACGGAAGCGCCATCGTGAGCAGCTGGAGAATGATCGAAGCAGAGATATAGGGCATAATACCCAGTGCAAAGATGGAAGCACGGTTGAAAGCTCCGCCTGCGAAAATATTGATGAGCTGAAGAATTCCCAGGTCACTCTGCTTCGCACGGGCAAGCGCAGAAGGATCCACGCCAGGAATAACTACGTAGCTGCCAAGGCGGTAAATGAGAAGAAACCCGAGCGTGAAAAGTATCCGCTGGCGCAACTCCTCAATTGCGAAAATATTCTTTATGGTTCCTATGAACTTCTTCATATCAGAGCGTTGTGGCTGTTCCGCCTTTTGCTTCGATGGCAGCTTTCGCGGAAGCCGAGAAAGCATGCGCTTTAACATCCAGTTTTGACTTCAATTCTCCGCGACCCAGAATTTTTACAAGATCATTTTTCCCGATGAGCCCGTTTTCCAGGAGGATAGCAGGATCAATGGAAGAAAGCTTTCTTTTGTCGATCAGCTCCTGCAGAGAATCAAGGTTAATGCCTTTGTATTCCACGCGGCTGATATTCCTGAATCCGAACTTCGGCAGACGACGCTGGAGCGGCATCTGGCCGCCTTCAAATCCTCGCTTGCTGGAATAACCGGAACGGGACTGCGCTCCTTTATGACCACGTGCAGAAGTTCCACCTTTTCCGGATCCCTGGCCGCGGCCAAGTCGTTTTCCTTCCTTCTTATTGGAACCTTTTGCCGGTTTAAGACTGCTTAAGTTCATTGCTTGTTCAGTTAAATAGATTCGACTTTGAGAAGATGCTTCACACGCTCAACCATTCCCTTCACCTGGGGAGTCACTTCCTTTTCGACAGGCACATTCATTTTGCGAATGCCGAGAGCCTGCAGCGTTTTTTTCTGACGCTCCGGGTAGTCGATGCAACTTCTGATCTGCGTGATTCGGATTTTCGACATGGGATATTTTTTTATTATCCGTTAAACACTTTTTCCATGGTAATTCCGCGCTGCTGGGCAACCGAGAAAGCATCGCGCATCTGCATGAGCGCATCCATCGTCGCTTTAACAACGTTGTGCGGGTTTGAAGACCCTTTGCTCTTGGCAAGAACGTCCGTTACACCGACGCTTTCAAGAACGGCGCGCATAGCACCTCCGGCAATTACACCGGTACCGTGCGAAGCAGGCTTGAGGAACACAAGCGATCCGCCGTACTTACCAACCTGCGGATGAGGAACGGTTCCGTTCACGATGCAAACCTTCATCAGGTTCTTCTTCGCGTCCTCGATTGCTTTGGTAATTGCGTCTGTAACTTCTTTCGCTTTTCCAAGGCCGTAACCGACAACGCCCTTTTCATTTCCTACCACAACAATTGCGGTAAAGCTGAAGGTGCGTCCGCCTTTTGTAACTTTAGTTACCCGCTGAACAGCAACAAGCCGGTCTTTTAATTCGATATCGCTTGATTTTACGCGACGTACATTTACGTTTGCCATCTTTTTTTATTTATCCCCGACTGGGTAAATCGTTAGAACTTAAGACCTCCTTCTCGGGCCGCTTCCGCAAGCGCCTTGACACGACCGTGATAGAGGTATCCGCCACGATCAAAAACAACTGTGCTCACGCCGGCATCTTTTGCCTTGCGGGCAATGGCCTCCCCTACTTTTTTCGCCTGCTCGGTCTTATTGACCTTCTTACCCGCAAGCTCTTTTTCCCTCGAGGAAGCTGAAACAAGCGTGGTCCCTTTTACGTCGTCAATAACCTGGGCGTATATGTCCTTGTTGCTGCGGAATACGCACAAACGCGGAGTACCCGCGGTACCGGAGAGTCTCTTCCGGATGCGCATCTTGATACGGACTCTGCGTTCTGATTTGGTGATAGCCATTTTTTATCTGTCTTTGCTCACGGTTTTTGCCGTGATGATATTTTAATTATTTACCAGCAGATTTACCTGCTTTACGGCGAAGAATTTCATTGGAGAACTTGATGCCTTTTCCTTTGTAAGGCTCAGGTTTGCGCAGCGAACGTATTTTGGCCGCTACAAGTCCGAGCAGCTCATTATCCGCGCACTCCATGATAATCTTGGGGTTTTGCCCCTTTTCGGCGGTAGTGGTGACCTTGATTTCCTTGGGAAGCTCAAACACGACGTTGTGCGAATAACCCAAAGTAAGCTCCAGCTGTTGTCCTTTTGCCTGGGCCCTGTATCCAACACCTACGAGCTCCTGTTCCGTTTTATAACCGGCGGACACCCCTTTTACCATATTGCTGATCAGGGCACGGTAAAGCCCGTGAAGCGCTTTATGCCTTTTCTGCTCGGTAGGACGCTCGAGAGACACCACGCCTCCGTCAACCTTGATTTTGATCGCCGGATCAATTGTGCGCTTCAGTTCCCCTTTGGGTCCTTTTACAGCTACGACATTTTTGTCGCTCACTGAAATCTCCACTCCTTTCGGCAGTGTGATCGGAAGTTTTCCTATACGTGACATGTTCGTTCCTCCTCCGGTGATTAATACACAAAGCAGAGCACTTCTCCGCCCACATTTTCTTTTTTCGCCTCCTTATCGGTCATAATGCCTTTGGAAGTCGAGATGATCGCAATTCCGAGACCGTTGAGAACCCGCGGCATCTTGGTGACGCCTGCATAATTTCTCAAGCCGGGCTTGGAAATACGAACGAGCCCGCGAATAGCCGGCTGCTTGGTAACAGGATGATACTTGAGCGCGATCTTGATCACACCCTGTGCATTTCCTGCCTCATCGAATTTATAATTGAGAATATATCCCTTTTCGAAGAGAATCTTCGTGATCTCTTTCTTCATCCTGGAAGACGGAACTTCCACGACACGATGATTCGCCCTGATGGCGTTCCTGACACGGGTCAGGTAGTCTGATATTGTATCTGTCATTTTTTGTCTTATATGTTATCCCGCACGCAGGATAATTATACAAAACGCAATTTCTTGCGGACCGCTGTCGTGCTTACCAGCTGGCTTTTGTAACTCCTGGAATTTTGCCGTTCAATGCGAGTTCTCTCAACATATTACGGCAGAGGCCGAATTGCCTGTTATATCCGCGCGGACGCCCGGTAAGTTTGCAGCGGTTACGCATGCGAACAGGTGACGAGTTACGCGGAAGAAGAGACAATTCCGTCCATTTACCTTCCTTTTTAAGTTTTGCGCGTTTTTCGGCGTAACGAGC
>DASTSF010000346.1:0-2425 GCA_035760825.1 Bacteroidia bacterium | reverse complement strand
CGACGATATCGTCGATTTCCTCATCATCGAACGTTTACTAAAAGCCCGCGAAGAGGGCATTCTCCAATGAGCAAGAACGATTATTCGAAACGGCTCCACCATGTTATTCCCGGTGGCGCACACACGTACAGCCGCGGCGACGACCAGTACCCGCTCAACGCACCGCCCATTCTCAGCCGCGGGAAAGGCGCGTACGTTTGGGATCCGGACGGCAATAAATTTCTCGATTACGGCATGGCGCTGCGCGCCGTCACGCTCGGCTACGATTATGAACCTGTTTCCGAGGCGGCGATCGCTGAGATCCGCAAAGGGAACAACCTCACGCGCGCAACAGTGACGGAGCTGGAGGCGGCAGAACTGCTGACCTCGCTGTTCAAAGGCGCCGACATGGTGAAGTTCGCGAAGAACGGTTCGACGGTTACTACCGCCGCTGTGAAGCTTGCCCGTGCGTACACAGGAAGAAAATTCGTGGCCGTGTGTGCGGAACATCCGTTCTTCACGTACGACGACTGGTTCATCGGCGTCACACCGATGGATAAGGGTATTCCGGAGGAGCACCGCTCGCTTACGCTCACATTCCATTACAACGACCCGGCTTCCCTGCAGCAGTTATTCGATCAGCACCCGGGACAAATAGCCGCCGTGATGCTCGAGCCGGCATCGACGGTTCAGCCGAAAGATAATTTCCTGCACAAGGTGAAGGACATCTGTCACCGCAACGGCGCGGTTTTCATTCTTGATGAAATGATCACAGGTTTCCGCTGGGACCTGCACGGCGCGCAGAAGCACTTCGGAATTCAGCCGGATCTCTGCACGTTCGGTAAAGGGATGGCGAACGGTTTTTCCCTCGCGGCGCTTGCGGGGAAACGCGAGATCATGTCGCTCGGGGGAATTCTCGAAGAAGGACAGGAACGCGTGTTCCTCATTTCCACGACACACGGTGCGGAAATGTGCGCGCTCGGTGCGTTCATCAAAACGGTGGAAGTTTATCGCAGTGAGAACGTGACGGACCATTTGTGGAAATACGGAAGCGCGCTGATGGACGGGATGAACGGCATTGCGAAAGCGCTCGGCATTGAAAAAGAATTTTCCGCGGAAGGTTTTCCCTGTTCACCGTATTATATGACCCGTGACCGTTCCGGCAATGCATCGCTGGAAATGCGTACGCTGTTTTCACAGGAAATGATCCGCAACGGTGTGCTGATGCCGTGGATCGCGCTCTCGCTTGCGCACGGAACGCTGGAACTGGAAATGACGCTGAACGCGGTGGAACGCGCGCTTAAAGTTTACCGCGACGCGCTTGAAAAAGGAGCCGGCACGTATCTCGAAGGCCGCCCGATCAGGCCGGTATTCCGCAAACACAACTGAACATGCCGGAAGAAAAAGGCAGCGATTATATAAAGGCACTGCAGCTGGGAAAAGAAGGCGCGGGAGAATATTACCGCAAGTCGGTGGTGAAAACCGAGCAGCAGAAATTTCTCGAGCAGCTGATCAAGGAAAAAAAACTGTCGTGCACGAAAATTGCCGATGTCGCCTGCGGCGGCGGTTCGCTGACGTTCCATCTCCGTACTATTTTCCCCGGCGCATCCTTTTCGCTCTGCGATTTCAATCCCGATGCGCTGGAGATCGCGAAAGAGCTGAACGGAAAGGAATGCAGCTACTCGGTGGAGAATATTTATTCGCTCTCGTTCCCGGACAACACATTCGATCTTGTCTGCTGCTGGCAGACGCTTTCCTGGCTCGATGATCCGCAAACCGCGTTGAATGAGCTGGTGCGCATTGCCGCTCCCGGCGGAACGATCTATGTGAGCTCGCTTTTCAACATCGGCCATGACGTCGATATTTATGCAAAGCTTACCGATCATACGCGGCCCGAAGGACAGGCGGGGATGTCGTATTCGTACAATACCTATTCGCAGAGGTCCGTGGAAAAATGGCTGGACGGAAAAGTGAACGCATGGAAGCTCCACGAATTCACTCCTTCTGTCGACTTCAGCTATGAAGGACGGGGATTGGGCACATTTACTGTAAATTCGGAACACAAACGCCTCCAGGTCTCGGGCGGATACCTGATGAACTGGGCCATACTCGAAATTGAAAAATGAATCAGCTTCTCCAGGGAAAAGTTATTGTTGTCACCGGCGGCGCGGGCCTGCTGGGAAAAGCTTTCTGCTCCGCGATCTGCGAATCGGGCGGCACACCGATCGTCGCGGATAAGAACGAGAAGGACGGGCGCGCATTCGTCGAAGAGCTCAATAAAAAATACGGAAGACGGGCGCATTATTTTCCGCTCGACATCACTTCGGAATCCAGCATTGAGACGATGATCGAAACCGTGCACAACGAGTTCGGCTACATCGATGCGCTGGTGAACAACGCCTACCCGCGCAATAAAAATTACGGGCGCGTTTTCGAAGAGGTGACG
>DASTSF010000345.1:0-2605 GCA_035760825.1 Bacteroidia bacterium | reverse complement strand
GCTCCGCATCGCCGGAATTGCGGCCCAGCGCCTGGTCGAGCTCGAGGAAAGCGGAAACGACCAGCTGGGAATAGGATTGAGACGATTTCCCGAACGCACCGACCTTGGTCTGCCAGAGCTTTTCGATCAGCCACATGCCGCCTTCGGTGGGATTAATTACCTGCAGCGCCTTTTCGACATTGCCGGCTCCTGCATGATAAACATGCAGCACGAGCAACCGGTACCAGAGGTCATTTTCATCGTAACATATTCCGCGCTTGTCAAGCATGGCGTTCGTACAGGGGATGCAGATACTTTTCAGCAGCTTGGCAGCCGCCCAGGCCGATTTGTCAAAATCCTTGCGCTCATCGGTCTTTTTGTTCACCACGAGTCCCATCTGTCTTGCCACGCCCGGCATGAGCTGGAAAGAGCCGGCAGCCCCCGCAGGTGATTTACGGTATTGCCCCGGACTTTCGATCAGCAGGATGGCCTGCGCGTAGAACGGGTCCACTCCTTCTTCCACAAAAATCGGGATGGCCCTGTCGATGTCGGGAATAACTGATTTTGCGTTGTAGAAATCATTTTTACCGGAGGTAAAATACACAGGAATGCTGTCGCAGAGGCCCTGTGCTTTACGGAGACTGTCGCGGTAATGTTCCTGCCCGTCCTTCCCCAGCTTTTCCCACCAGGAGGAAGGCTGCACGGCATAGATCGTGCGATCGAGGCCGTTGCTCACAAACCCGGAATCCGGCGACATGTTCATGATCTTCCGCCAGAATTTCATCTGGGGAAGTGTATCCAGGCCCGCATCATAGATCTGGGTGGTCTGCACCATGTAGTGCGCGATCGAATCGCTCACCCGCATAACGCGGATGACGTCGGGACTGACGCATGCCGCTTCCTGCGCAGCGAGCGCGGAAGACACAACAGCAAATAAGAAAGTGAAAAATTTCCGGGAGTTCACCATCATCAAGGGTCGCCTTTCTTTCAAAGAAACGAAAGACTACCCATAAAAGGTTTCACTCCCGGTAATTTTTTTCAACGCTTTAACGTTTATTTTCTCAGGCGACAGCGCTGGTCTCTGCTTCAGCCGCCACCGCGGTATCGGTCTTCGAGGCCGATTCCCGCTGCACGATAGTAATAAAATCGCCGGGTAGCCGGAGGTACCCGAAATCATAGCAGAAATAGTAAGTGGCGCCTTTCCGCGTCACGTAGGAATGCGTGGAATACCCGAAGCGAAAACCTTTGTCGCTCAAACGGTCCCTGTGGAGCGTTGCTTTTCCTGAAGGCGCCAGCTCCGAAAGAATGCGCCGGTTCCTTTTGAGAATGTTGTTGATGTTGCGGATCAGGCTGTTGTTGTCGCTGTTCAGCCGGTTGTTGAAGTTGTTCCTGCATTGATCGGAACAGAACTTTTTGTCAGCGCGACCATTGAGCTCTTCGCCACAGTCGGCACAAATTCTTTTTTTGATCATGTGTATGGGTTTAATGCCGCGAAATTAATTTTTTATTAAAATATGTAAAACATTATACATTATTTTTTACAAAAAATTCAAACCGTTACGGGCAAACAAACATGATCAATAGACGATCGTCTCACATTTTTTATACTATTTGATGGGATTGAATCCGGTGTTTTTCTGCTTTTCCGCACATTTTATTTCTCCATCCTTGATCTTTCCCAGCCGAGCATTGCTGTTTTCCGCGCGCTTCCCCAGCGGTACTGCCCGATGATCCCTTCGTTGCGGATCACGCGGTGGCAGGGAATAAGAAATGCGACCGGGTTGCTGCCCACCGCAGTTCCCACGGCACGTGCGGCCGAAGGTGAACCGATGGAGGACGCCAGTCTTCCGTAAACCGTCACTTTACCGAAAGGAATATTCAGCAGGGCTTCCCATACTTTAAGCTGGAACGGCGTTCCCTTCAACAGCAATTTCACTTCTGCCGGTTTCCCGCCGCCACGGCGGAAGATGCTTTCCGCTACGGGTTTCGTGTGCGCGCGATCTTCCCTCACCTGCGCACCCGGCCATTTGCCGCGAAATTCCTCCAGGGTTTCCGCTTCGTTCCCGTCGGTAAAACTCATGGCGCAGACGCCTCTTCCGGTCAGGGCAATAAAACATTTGCCGAAGGGCGTTTCTTCAAAACCATAGGCAATGGAAATTCCTTCCCCGCCCGTCCTGAATTCCTGCGGGGTGACGGATTCCGTATTCACGAACAGGTCGTAAACGCGTGAAGGCGAAGAAAGGCCGACGCTTTCGGCAGCGGTGAACAGGTTTTCTTTTTCATGCAGTTCACGTTTCAGGGACTCGACGGTCAGGTATTGCAGGAATTTCTTCGGGCTGACGCCGGCCCATTCGGTGAAAACACGCTGGAAATGGAACGGGCTCATGGCGCAGTGCGATGCAATCTCTTCCAGCGAAGGCTGGTTCCTGAAATCAGACGACAGGAATTGTATCGCTTTTTCGATGCGCCGGTAATTGTATTCTTCTTCCATGTTTTTTTTTCGAAAATTCAGCACATCCTGCGACCTGCCCAACCCGGAACTTGCTGAAATGAAAATTAGGGAAAAAGAAAAACCCTCCATTTCTGAAGGGTTTTCTGTGCACCCGTTGATGAGTGCGGTCCGGAC
>DASTSF010000344.1:0-6533 GCA_035760825.1 Bacteroidia bacterium | reverse complement strand
GTGCATTTGTCGGTGACGATGTAATACACGTCCATGCTTTTCGGTTCCTGCGGGGCGTCAGCGTCGGCGGTCATGCCGCTTTTCGAGTTGAACATTCCTTTTACAGCCGTTCCGTCGGAGAATCTCCATTCGGCTCCGCCTTCGTAAATGGCGTTGTTCGGGCATTCCGGTTCGCACGCTCCGCAGTTAATGCATTCGTCGGTGATCTTGATGGCCATCTTGTTCGTAATTTTACATCGCAAAATTACACATTTTCATCTGCATTCCTGTCCGCGAATAAATGACAAACGAAGAACGGATTTCAGCCTTTGCCGCATTGGGGAGCGAGATCAAACGTGTGCTTTCGGGAAACCCTGCCACGGAGTCCGGTAAGGCATTGCTCACGGAGCTTTCCTCGCTTTATCTCTCGAATGGCTGGTTCACGGAAGAGAATATCCGCCACCGGCTTTCTGTTATTGCCGGGAATCTCGGAAAAAATGCGCTTGAAAAATGGATGTCGGAATACGCGATCGGGGAGGAGAAAAGAAAAAAGATCGTCGTCATCATGGCAGGGAACATTCCGCTGGCCGGGTTCGACGATTTCCGCTGCGTGCTGCTTTCCGGTAATGATTTCACAGGCAGGCTGGCTTCGGATGATAAACGTCTCCCGGTTCTTCTTGCTGGCATGCTGGTGGAGATGGAACCGCGCTTTGCGGAACGTATCGTTTTCCACGAAGGGATCCTGAAAGAAGCCGATGCCGTCATTGCAACCGGGAGCAACAATTCATCGCGCTATTTCGAGCATTATTTTTCGAAATTTCCCAATATCATCCGGCGCAACCGGAACAGCGTGGCGGTGCTTACGGGAAATGAAACGGAAGCGGAGCTGAAAGAGCTGGGCGAGGATGTGTTCCGCTATTTCGGCCTCGGCTGCAGGAACGTGACGAAACTTTTTGTTCCGGAGAAATATGATTTCGGTGCTTTTTTCCGCGCGATCGTTGACTGGGGAGAAGTCATGTGCAACAATAAAAAGTACATGAACAATTACGAGTACCACCGCACGCTGTTCCTGCTCAACAGTGAAAAGCTGCTCGATAATAATTTCCTTTTGCTGAAGCAGGATGTGGGCATTTCTTCCCCGCCCGGTGTTCTGTATTACGAATTCTATGCGGATAAAAACGAGGTGGAGAATCGCCTGCGGGCCGACCGTGAATTGATCCAGTGCGTGGTGGATGGCAATGGAACTGCTTTCGGATGCGCCCAGCTCACCGGCTTATCTGATTTCGCCGACAATATCGACGTGATGGATTTTCTGATCCCGCTGTCGTGAACGAAAAAGGATTTTCAGTATATTTAGGACTGGCAAATCCAGGAATATGAAAAGAGAATTACTCTTTCGCGCGCGATCAGTTCCCGCATTTCTTTTTTTTCTGCTTCTCGTTTTTTTTTCGTCGCATTCGCATGCCCAGGTTTTCTGGACGGAAGATTTCGGCGTGGGCTGCAGCCAGAACCAGCAGGCGGGTTCGTACACCGGGCCGAACGGAACCTGGACGGTTACCCAAACGGGAACGAACGGGACTTCGGCAAACGATTGGTTCATCAGCGCAACGGAAGCAGGAATGGGAGCGGGAAATTGCGGGAGCGGTTGTCTTACGAATGGGACCCTCACCAACCGTACGCTGCATGTGGCCAGCCTGAGTGTTCCGCTCATTTGCCCGACCGGTGATTGCGGCGCTGCGTACAATGCAGGTCCTTCCGGCGGAAACGCTGTCACCGATAAACGTGCGGAATCCCCGGTGATCAATTGCTCGGGCCAGACGACCATCACACTTTCTTTCGTTTACATGGAAGCGGCCAGTCCCCCGAATGACCAGTGCACGGTCTGGTATTTCGACGGAACGACATGGTCGCTGCTTTCTACTCCCGGTCCTTCGAACAACACCGGATGCAGTGGCCAGGGAAAGTGGACGGCTTACTCGACACCGTTGCCTGCTTCTGCGGATAACAACCCCAATGTAAAGATCGGTTTTCACTGGGTGAACAACGATGACGGCGCCGGAAACGATCCATCTTTCGCGGTGGACGACGTCACATTATCGGCCTCAGCTTCCGCTACGCCACCCACTGCGGCATTCACGGCGAGCGCGACAAACGTCTGTGTCGGCACACCGGTTAATTTTACGGATAACTCCACGGGCGGTCCTACCGGCTGGAGCTGGACATTCCCAGGCGGAACTCCGCCGTCTTCCACCTCGCAGAACGTTACCGGCGTCGTGTGGAATACCGCCGGTTCTTATACCGTTACGCTGACAGCCACCAATGCGAACGGAAGCAACAGCACAACGCAGGTCATCACGGTGAATCCGCCGCCGACAGTTACGGCATCCGCCAACCCGTCCACCGTGTGCCCCGGGAACCCGAGCACGCTGACAGGTGCCGGCGCCTCGACCTACGTCTGGAATCCGGGGAACCTTTCGGGAACTTCTGTTTCCGTCTCTCCGGGCGCGACCACCACGTACACGGTTATCGGTACGAGCGCAGCGGGTTGCGTGGATTCGTCAACAGTTACAGTTACCGTGCAGCCGTGCAATGTTCCGCAGGTGAATTTCATCGCCAGCGACACCAGCATCTGCGTCGGCGACTGCATCAATTTTACGGATCTCAGCACGAACGGACCGACGAGCTGGAGCTGGTCGTTCAGCGGGGCAAGCGTTCCGTCGTCCACACAGCAGAATCCAACCAATATCTGCTACAACGCCGCCGGTACGTATGCGGTGACGCTCGTCGCCACCAACCCGAACGGGAACGGATCGCTGACGAAAACCGGTTATATCATCGTCAATCCTCCGCCCACGGCGAACGCCGGCTCTGACGTTTCCATCTGCACCGGGCAGCAGACAACGCTGATCGGTTCCGGAGGTTCCACTTATCTCTGGAACCCGGGCAATCACTCCGGCAGCACGTTCACGGTGAATCCTGCGTCCACCACCACATACACGCTCACCGTTACGGATGCGAACGGGTGCACGGGCACCGACCAGGTGGTGGTGAACGTCGCGGTTTGTACCGTTCCTGTTGCAGCATTTTCTGCGAATGACCACCAGGTGTGTGAAGGAACCTGTATTGATTTCACCGACAACAGCACGGGCACGCCGACCGGGTGGACCTGGAGCTTTCCCGGTGCGGTGCCTTCTTCGTCAACGCAGCAAAACCCGACGAACATCTGTTACAACACTCCCGGGAATTACAACGTCACGCTGATCGTGACCAATGCGTTCGGTTCCGATACGACAGTGATGAGCAATTACGTCAGCGTCGGTGCGGCTCCGAATGTTGATGCCGGAAACTATACCACCATTGCCATTGGAAACTCCACGCAGCTGAATGCAACGGGCGGGACCGGGACATGGTCGTGGGTGCCGTCGGCCGGGCTTTCTTCTCCGAATATTCCGAACCCGCTGGCAAGTCCTACGGTTACTACCACGTACACGGTTACGCTGACGGACGCATTCGGCTGTTCTGTTTCCGACACCGTCACGGTGGATGTTGTGGAAGCGTATTCGCTTTACCTGCCTTCTGCATTTTCACCGAACGGAGATGGAGCGAATGATGTCTATTATGTTCGGGGGGCCGGAATAAAAACGCTTGATTTCATTGTCTTTGACCGCTTCGGGGAAAAAGTTTTTGAAAGCACGAGCGTGAATGACGGCTGGGACGGAACGTTCCGCGGCAAAGATTGCGAAACCGGCATCTACGTTTACTACGTAAAAGCGGAATTCTATAACGCCACCAGCCAGGAACAGAAAGGTGATATTTCACTGGTCAGATAAGGAGGAAAAATGAAAAAGCTGCTGATCTTTTTTTCGCTTGCATTCCCGTTCCTCGCCGGTGCGCAGGATTTTCATTATTCCATGTACACGATGGCGCCCCTGACATTGAACCCATCGCTGGCGGGTTCTTTTACGGGAGACCTTCGTATCGTGAACAATTACCGCATGCAATGGATGACGGTTTCAAAACCCTTTACGACGTATACTTTCGGCGGCGATATGCCGCTTGCCCGTCATGACCGTGAAAAACCGAGCCCCGATTATTTCGCGATCGGTGCGAATGTGAACGTGGACAAAGCCGGCAGCACGAATTTCAAAACGAACCAGTTCAACGGACTTTTTTCCTACCACAAATCGCTCGACGGTGTGGGACGGACTTTTTTCTCGTTCGGTATCCAGGCCGGTGTTTCGCAGCGGAGCATTTCGCTCGGCGGGCAAAGCTGGGACATGCAGTTCAACGGGCTCCAGTACGATGCGGCGCTTCCCACGGGAGAGAATGCTTCTGTCGGGCAGTCGTTCACGTTTTTTGATTTCGGCGCAGGCGCTTCTTTTTCGAGCGTGGCGAACGACCGTTTCAAAACGATGGGCGGGCTGGCGGTTTCGCATCTTAATCGCCCGCGCGTTGACTTCATGGGCTCGGATGAAAAGCAATACATGAAATTCACCCTGCACTGGTCGGCGCAGGTTGCGCTCGGGCAGAACTCGAATGCCTGGCTGCTGCCGCAATTGCTGTTTGTCCAGGAAGGTCCTGCGCGCATGATCAACGCCGGCGCAGGAGTGAAATACCGCCTGAGCGAACGTTCGCATTACACGAATTACCAGTCGGAAAAATCTTTTTCCATCGGCGGAATGTACCGTGTAGGCGATGCAATGTGCGGCTATATACGCTTTGATGTCGGCCCGGTGGGATTTGCTTTCGACTACGACTTCAACACGTCGCAGCTTGCGGTCGCGAGCAACGGCATGGGCGCGCTCGAGTTCATGCTTATTTACACCGGCATTTACAACGACAAGAACACGCGCCTCGCTACGCCGAGCTTCTACTGAGCCGCTCTTCGCTATTCAAGATCTTTTTCGGTGATCTCTTCTTGCGGGAAAAGCGGGATGATCTGGTCTATTTTTCCTCCGGATGTTTTCACGACGGAAAGCCCGCACTGAAAAATATCCAGCCTGTCGATCGCGCCGTCCCAGTCGGTGGTGATGGGAATTGCGGGAAGAAGCGAATCAGGCACCAGCGCATCCGAGCTGACAATGACATGCCAGTTTTCAAGCTTTCCCTTGCGGAGCAGTTTTTTTACCGTTCGCAGCTGTTCTGTTATTTCCCGTGCCGGTGTTTTTCGCGTAACGCACAGGTAATTTCTTCCTGACGAAGGGATCGAATCGCTGAAATTGATCGAGAGATAAGCATCGAAGATGCGTGTATTCCTGTCGGGCAACGCTGCGGTCGCATTGCTTCCGGTACAGGAAAATAGGGATACGGTAAGCAGGAGGAATGCCGTGGCGGCAAATGGAAAAATGCTGCGCATGATTTAAATTTTGCGCGAACATATTCACCGCTGAAAAAAGAAATCGGTTTTAATTGTTTGAAAACGGAAAATCACTGCTTTTCATAAGCGCCGATATCCGGGATGCCGTTCACGAAACGGAGATGATCATCGAGATCGTAAGGAATAGAAGAGGAAACGTTCGGATCGCCGCGATCGATGGCGGAAGAATTCCCGTTGATGTGCAGGTCGCTGTTCGCTGCGTCAGTGAAAGCCGGGTCTGCATTGATGTAGTTCTGCTGGAAATGCAGCGGGTCAGACGTGTCGATGTTCGTCCTGATCACGCAGTGCGAAAAGAAATAATGGAACTGTCCGCCCGGTGTAACGGCTGAATCAAGACCGAGCTCCGTATCCAGCGGTCCGTACAGAATGCAGTTGTAGAAATCAGCCTGCGTCAGGTCGCGGTGAATGATCACTTCATCGGCAGTTTTGTACCAGTTGTTCAGCACCACGGCCGGAGTTGTGCGCGTATCGATGCTCCAGTAATTTCCGAACGAGCAGTGACGGAAACGGTACTTTCCGCCGTACGCGGCATACACGCAGGCCTGTGCGCAATTCGAAATGGAAAGGTTGTACCCGTCGATCGATGTGCATTCCACACCGAGGATACCCGCAAACGACATGTTGCGGATCTTCGTGTTGCTGATGGTGAGCACAGGATTCGGACTTGCTCCTGTCGTATCGCAGCGAATGCCAGCGCTCGCATTTTTGATCACGGCCCAGTCGATCACATTGTTCACGCTGCCGCCGGAAAGCCAGATGAAAAGCCATTGCCCGGGCTCTTCGGCGTAATCCGGTTCGAGGCGGTCCCCCTGGAAGGTGACCGGACTCGTGGAATTACCCAGCACGCGCAGCGTAGCGGCGGAATCGGCGGCAAGGAACGCGTTCTTGTGCAGGTGAACGCGCGTTCCGGGCATGACGGTAAGATCGCAGCCGGGCGGAATGATCGCGTAACCGTAGATCACGTGCGGCTTGTCGTTCATCCACACTTCCCCGCAGCTGAGTGTTTCGTAATAATGGAAATAAGCGTCCTGTCCCACGGCGTTGAGCACCACGTGCTGCCGGTTGCCGTTCGTTTCGAAGAGGATGGAATCCTCAACCATGAGCGGGTTGTTGGAGTTGTTCGGGTTGATCGTAACATCCACAAACACATACATGCTGTCACCGCCGCGCAGCAGGA
>DASTSF010000343.1:0-4417 GCA_035760825.1 Bacteroidia bacterium | reverse complement strand
ACTTTCCAATCACTATTCTACTCCTATCTTTGCCCGATGCGCGTTTCGCTTCAGAACATCGGTAAAAAATTCGGGCGTGAATGGATCTTCCGCGGGGTCGATCATGTCTTTGAAGCCGGTAAGCCAACCGTCATTCTCGGTGCGAACGGTTCCGGGAAATCCACGCTGCTGCAGGTCATCGCGGGAAGCCTTATCCCCGGCGAAGGAAAAACAGAATACGTTTCGGAAGGGACGACGGTGCCGCAGGAAGAAATTTACCGCCACGTCAGCATTGCATCTCCCTATCTCGATCTCGTGGATGATTTCACGCTGCACGAATCCATCTCGTTTCACCGGCAGTTCAAGAATTTCCGGAACGGGATGAAGGAAAAAGACCTGCTTGAAATCTCGGGACTCACCGCATCGAAAGACAAGCAGCTGAAGAATTTTTCCTCCGGTATGAAAATGCGCGTGCGGTTGCTGCTTGCGATCCTGAGCGACACATCATTGTTGTTGCTGGACGAACCCTGTTCCAACCTCGATCGGCAGGGATGTGAGTGGTATGCGCAGCTGGTCACCGGAAATCTTGCAGACCGCTGCGTCATCGTCTGTTCGAACCAGGTGAAGGAAGAACATTTCTTCTGTACGGAAGAGATCCGCATGGAGGCTTTCCATCAATGATTGCTTTTCAAACAGGTCTTTCCTACTTTTAGTTTCCTTAAAAAATACAGCATGAACCAGTTTTTACCCCGGATTGTTTTGTCCGTTTTTCTCGCCACTGTTTTCTCCGCAACCGTTAGCGCACAGGCACCTGCGCTTCCCCAGCAGCGCGCTGCTGAAAATTCCTATACCGGCAATTTTTTTACCGCACACCCGGAAGCGCTGAAACAGCTCCGCAAAATGCAGGATGCCGCACGCATCAATCCGCATTACCAGCCGCAGACCACGGTGGTTATTCCTGTCGTTTTTCACGTGGTATATAAAACCGCTGCGCAGACCATCGATGATTCCGTCCTGCTCAACCAGCTTCAGGTGCTGAATGAAGATTACGGCAAAATGAACGCCGACACCACGATCGCGTACAATGTGGGTTACGGTTCCCTCGTCGCGAATACCGGCATCCAGTTCTGCCTGGCTACGATCGACCCGAACAGTGCGCCCACCACGGGCATCGAACGCAGGAATACCACGACGATTTCGTTCACCACGAATGACAATGTAAAACATTATTCAAGCGGCGGACTCGATATCTGGGACCCGACGCAATACCTCAATGTGTGGGTGTGCAATCTCAGCGCCGGGCTCCTCGGCTATGCAGAATTCCCTACAGGCAACGTCAGCCCGACGGACGGAGTAGTGGTGCATTATGCCTGCGTCGGAAGGAACAATCCCAACGGCCAGACGGTCGCCCCGTTCAACCGCGGCAGGACGCTTACGCATGAGCTCGGTCACTGGTTCAATCTTGTCCACATGAATCCCGATCCGAACTGCGTAGACAATGACGGTATCGCCGATACGCCTCCCGTGAGCGATCAGCTGACGGCATGGCCCTGCTGCGGCGTGCTTACGGACAATTGCAATCCAACAGCGCCCGGCATCATGTACATGAACTTCATGTTCTATTCCGATGCGGATTCTTCGCAGTGCATGTTCACGCCCGGGCAGGTGGCCGTGATGTGGTCCACGCTGACGAACCTCCGTTCCTCTTTCCTGAACGCAACGACATCACTGTGCACGCTTCCTCCGCCCGACGATGCCGGCATTCCTTCCATCACCGCTCCCGTGGGAAATCTCTGCAACAGCGCCATTTCACCGATGGTGACGCTGCGCAATTTCGGCTCGGCGGCGCTCACGTCCTGCACGATCAGCTACGATGTGGACAATGGCCCGGCTACGAATTATTCCTGGTCGGGATCGCTCGCGCCGGGACAGACCGCGCAGGTGACGCTCGCGGCCTACAACGCGACAAATGCGCAACACGTTTTCCATGCGTGGACGAGCAGTCCGAACGGAAATACGGACGGCAACACGGCGAACGACGCCGATTCTTCCACGTATTATTTCTTCGCGGGCGGACTTTCGCTTCCGTTCAGCGAAGGGTTCGAGAATATGACGTTCCCGCCGTTCGGATGGACCGTGATGAATCCGGATAATTCGTACACGTGGGAACGCGATACGCTTGCTTCCAGCTCCGGCATGGCATCGGCGCGCGTCACCAATTTCTACAATACGGCAGGCCAGGCGGATGATCTCATCACGCCGCCGCTCGATCTTACTTCCGTTCCGAATCCGCAGTTCCTCTTCGAAGTGGCCTACCAGCTGTATACGGATCCGGCATCGAACCCGAATTACTCCGATACGCTTCGCATTTTCGTTTCCACCGATTGCGGTTTGACGTGGAATGTGGCGTACAACAATTACGGAACGAGCCTCGTGACGGCCACACCGCAATTCAGCCCGAATGAATTCATTCCTGCGCAGCCGCAGTGGCGGCTGGATTCCGTTTCGCTGGCGCCGTGGGCAGGATGCACGAACGCGTTGCTGAAGATCGAGAACATCTCAGGTTACGAGAACGATCTCTACATCGACGATCTCATCGCCAACCAGCGCATTGCTTCGGGCGTCATGCAGATGGAAAGCGGGATTTACGTGAATGTTTTCCCGAACCCGTCGGACGGAAATTTCTACGCCGATGTCCGGCTGGACGCTCCGCAGCCGATGACGGTAACGGTTACCGACATGCTCGGCAACGAAGTTTCGGCGCAGCAATACGGCGCAACTTCCGGCGGACGTTATTCCATCGATCTCCGTGCACAGCCTGCCGGTGTTTATTTCGTGAAGGTTTCCGCCGGAGACTTTACAGAAATACGACGCATCACGGTGGCAAAATGATGAATAGTAGTATTGCCTGAAGTATAAACCAGGGATTGTTCCGTAAACCGGGACAATCCTTTTTCACGAACAGGATGCCTAAACAAACAGCAAAACAATCGCTGGCGGATGTATTTCTCGTCAATAACCGCATCGATCTTTTTGTCCTCGGAAATATCCCGGACAAAGACCTTGGAGTTGCACACAGCGCACGTTCACGCACCATCGCCGACCAGTTCGCGCATCTGCACAACGTTCGGATCATGTGGCTCGAAATCCACAAACCCGCGCTGGCGAAAACGCTGAAGAAGATCGAAAAAGGAAAAGCGACGAAGAAGCTCCTCGAAGAATCGCTGAAAAAATCAGGCGATGCGATGGCGGACTATTTCCGGGAGCTCGGATCGCCGGAGAAAATGGCGAAGGCGAAGAAAAGTCCGTACAATTTTTTCGCGTATGTCACCGCGCATGAAGCGCACCACCGCGGGCAGATACTTCTCCATCTCAAATACGCCGGTGTTCCGTTTGACCGCGACAAAAGCTACGCGATCTGGGAATGGGAAAAGATGTGAGGCCCGGGATTTTGCCCTGCAGGTCCCCTGTCGCCGGCTCCCGAAAATCCCTATATTTGCGCCCTCAATAAACTCATTTTCATCACCTAAAATTCAATTCCCATGGCTGATACCGGAGACGTAAGCATCGGAACTTTTCTGAAGTACAACGGAGAACTCGTGCAGGTTGTCGAATGGCAGCACCGCACTCCCGGAAACCTGCGCGCCTTTTACCAGGGCAAAATGAGGAACGTGCGCAACGGAAAGCTCGTGGAGAACCGGTTCCGTTCCGGCGAAGGCGTAGAGATCGTTTTCGTCGAATACAAGAACCTCCAGTTCATTTACGCGGAAGATTCCAACATCGTGCTCATGGACAAGGATACGTTCGAGCAGATGTACCTGCCGAAGGAAATGATCAGCAGCGGACTCGAATTCCTCAAGGAAGGCATGGACGTGAAAGTGTGGTTCGAAAGCGATCAGCCGATCTCGGCCGAAGCGCCGAATACGGTCGAGCTGAAAGTGACGTACACCGAGCCCGGTCTCAAAGGCGACACCGCCACGAACACGCTGAAGCCCGCCACCGTTGAAACCGGCGCGAGCGTCAACGTCCCGCTTTTCATCAACGACGGCGACCTGATCAAGATCGATACACGCACCGGCGCCTATATGGAGCGCGTGAAGCAATAAGCGTTTTACCGGAATGAAACACGGATCCCAAATTCCACCAGCGAGTTTGGGATTTGTTTTTCAGGGGCTTGAAATCGTCAACGCATTTCGCGGGTCATTCGTCGCCCCGACTTTCCAACCTTCCAACTTCCCAACTTTGAACTGAATTATCTTTATTTTCCTTCGTACCCTTCGTGAAACGCTTGGTGTTCTTCGTGGTAAAAACGACTTTAGCTTATCGCGTGTCATTCTTCGCCCGACCTTCCAACCTCCCAGCCTTTCAACTTCCCAACTTTGAACTGAAATTTCTTTATTTTCCTTCGTACCCTTCGTGAAACGCTTGGTGTTCTTCG
>DASTSF010000342.1:0-5353 GCA_035760825.1 Bacteroidia bacterium | reverse complement strand
TGTACTGGGGCAGGAAGCGGTAATATGCTTTTTTCTGCGCGGCATAAATCATGACGAGATCGGTGGGCTGTATGCTGTCCTTGGAAATGCCGTCCAGCTTGTCGTCTTCCCATTTCTGCAGGTTCTCCATCTGCCGGCTGATGTATGTTCCGTCTTCAAGCGATGTGGCGAAATCGGAAATGGATTTCATGGATTGAACAAGCAGCACATCATCGGGTATGTGCTCGAAAAAACGGAGGAGCGGAATATCCATCCCGCGGGCGACACGCATACTTTCACGTGCAACCGCTTCAAGCCTGTGATCCCTGATGAATGAGACAAATCCGGCCAGGTTTTTCATACGGACAAATTGGAGACCAGCAATCAAGTAGATGGTTTGACCAGATTTTACGCAGGTTCGCCGGGTTTCTTCAAGGTCATTCTATTTCCGGGCGGAATACGGCGATAGTCGGTCGTATCGGCCCGATGCTTTGCGGGGCAGCGCCGGAAGCGCCGGCGGAAACCATCAGTCAATTACAAACGTTTGATAAGTAATTGAAAAAAGCGGGCTGATTTTTGCACTGCAAAAGCCCGTATTTACTGTCAAATTTTTACATTCGGCCATCGCTTTCCTTTCTCGTCCCGGGAAAGCGATCCATACAAATGCTGAGAAAGACCCTCAGGAATTATCCCCGAATAGTGCAATGAACCGTTTTTCCGTTTTCCTGATCGACGATTCTGCGGAGGATACCGAGCTTACCCTGCGTACGCTTCGCGGGAGTCCCCACATCAGCAATATTTTTTCTTTCCGTGACGCCGAAGAAGCGCTCGATACGCTGCTGGTGCACCCGGGCAACGGGAATTTTCCCGGGCTTATTTTTCTCGACATGAATATGCCGCGCATGAACGGGCTCGAATTCGTGCGCCGGATAAAAGCGCAGGAACGCACGAAGGATATTCCCGTGGCGATCCTCACTTCCTCCACCGAACTGCCGGACATCCGCGAAACGATGAAACTCGGCGTGAAACATTTTATCGCGAAGCCGATCGATGAAGAGGACATTGAAAACATCGTAACGGAGATCGGGAACCGGGAGAACTGATCCGTTCTTCACGGCAAATTTTCGGACCACATTCTTTTCCGTTTTGAAAGAGCCGCCGGAAGCGCGTGCCTTCTGCTTTACCATCCGGTCAATAAAAAAACGACAGGAGAATGATCGCTCATTCTGCCTGCCGTTCCCCGGTGCGGCAGCCGGGAATGAAGTGTTATTTTATTCAGTAACGGATGATCTTCCGCGTTACGGTTTGGTCGCCGCTGGTGATGGTGATGAAATACGGTCCTGCGGGAATTCCGGTGAGGTCGATCTTCTCCGGCGTGCCGGCTTTCGCGGAATACGCTTCGCTGTATATCGTGCGCCCGCTGAGATCCCGGATGTTCACCTGGACGAACGCGGTGGTGTTTAACGACAACCACACGTACGAAGAGGCCGGGTTCGGGAAAAGCGTTACGCTCTTGTCTTCTCCTGCTTCATTTATCCCGGTCAGTGCGGAAACGGTTACCGTGTCGCAGTCGCTGCAGAGATTGGCGTCTGTGACGCACACGACATACGTTCCCGGCGCAAGTCCTGTGACCGACGAAGTTGTTTGTCCGCCGGGTGACCACATGTATGTGTAAGGCGCCGTGCCTCCCGAAGCTGCGGTTGACGCTGTTCCGTCGGAGCAGGAGGGACAGCTGGCGTTCGTCGATGTGGCGTTCGGCATCACCTGCGTCGGTTCGCTGATCATCACCGTGTCCATGTGCGTGCAGCTGTTCGCATCGGTGGTCGTCAGCGTATAGCTTCCGGCGCAGAGATTGTTGCAGCTCGCCGTGTTGCAGCCGGAACTCCACGCATACGTATACCCCGGGCTCCCGCCGGATGCGGAGGCCATCGTTGTTCCGTCGCATGCGCCGTGGCAGGTTGCGTTCGTTGTGGAAACAGTGACTACCATCGCGGTGGGTTCGGTGATCGTCACCGCGGTGAACTTCGAGCAGCCGTTGAAATCGGTGACCGTGCAGGTGTACGAGCCGGGACAGAGACCGTTCGCGGTATCCGTCGTCGAGCTTTGCGGGTCGTTCCACGAATAGGAATACGGCGTCGTTCCACCGGAAGGCGTGATCGTTGCCTGGCCGTTGCAGGAACCATTGCACGTGACGTTATTGAAGGAGGCGCTGAGCGAAATATCGGCCGGTTCGGTGATCGTGACCGTTGCCGTCGCCTGGCAGGAATTACCGTCTGTCATGGTCACCGTATGTGTGCCGGGACAAAGAGTCGTCGGGTTCTGCACCGTTTGTCCGCCCGGCGACCACACGTACGTGAAGTTCGGAACGCCTACGGTCGTCACCTGTGCGCTTCCGTCACAGCTGCCGAAGCAGGAAACATTGTTGTGTTGTGTCACAACCACGGAACACTGGCTGTAGGCGGCGGCGCCGTTGAGGATCGCTGCGACGATGATGTACAACTTTTTCATAAAACTGAGTTTTTAGAATGAAACTTCCGTTTACGGCAATCTTCTTTCTGCACAGCGCGCTTGTGCATTCAGGAATATTCCCGTTTTGTTTTGTGGAAGATGGTATGCTTGCCTCTTGGACAAGGTTAACGCACGCAGAAGGCTCCGGTTGCCCGAATTCGACGGTTGGTTTTAATCTTTCGATCTTTTGCGGCACCCGCGGGTTTCCCCGGAAACGGAAAATGAAAAGAAAAAAAGCGGGGATCAAAAAAAGAGTTGCCGGCTTTCCGGCCCGGCTGCAGCTGAAATTCTGCAGGGGAAGAACCCGGGAAACTGTAAATGGTCATTGCCGGATGATGCGCCCTGTTCCGCTTTCTTTTCCGCGAACCGTTACACGGTAAAAATAAATTCCCGCAGGTTGTGCGGTAAGATCAATGGTTCCTTCACGCGAAATATCGCTGATGCTTTCCACGATCTCTCCGCTCATGTTGTAAACGGTGATATCGAACGGCGTTTCATTTTCTCCGGCGGAAACGAAACAGATCCCATCCGAAGGATTCGGGAACAATGTAAAGACCGCGCCAGGAAATTCCCCGATCCCGACGCCAACCGCCGACCATTTCGCGACGTGCGCAACAGTGAGCGTGTTCGCCTGCGTGAAATTTCCTCCCGCGTACACGATGCCGTCATCGGCTGCGACAGAAAATCCCTGTGCGTTCAGCCCGAGTCCCATCGGCATGAAATTGCTTCCGTCGTACATCACGATGCGCGATGCCGCCACCATGTCGATGATGGAAAAATTTCCGCAGAGAAAAAGTTTTCCGCCGTACGTGGTCATCGACGTAACGGCGTTGTCGGCGCCCTGGCTTCCTGCGGCCGCCACCCACGCGTTGCCGTTCCATTTACCGAGACGCTTCACGGGAGTAAGTCCCGAAGAGGTGAAGGTCCCGCCCGCGAGGAGCTGCCCGTTGAAATTGCACAGGCACTGCACATCGGTGTTGAAGCCTGCGTTCATGGCCGACCATGCGTTTCCATCCCACAGGGCAATGTTGTGCGCGGCGACTGTTCCGGCCTGCGTGAAATGTCCGCCCGCGATAAGATCCGTTCCGTACCAGAGCAGCGCGTCCACGCCGTCCGTGGTTCCTCCGCTGACACCGCTGCCCAATGCTGTCCAGCTGCTGCCGTCCCATTCGGCGATATCGGAAGCGGGCGTATTTCCCGCCATGGTGAAATGTCCGCCGGCGATAAGATGCCCGTTGTAAACGCCCAATGAAAAAACGGCTGTCCCGGTAATTCCGCCGCCGACCGAATCCCACGCCGTTCCGTTCCACCGCGCGATGTTGAGGCATGTCCTTCCGCCCGCATTGCTGAACGAACCGCCCGCATACAGCTCGCCGTTGTATTCCAGCAATGTGTTCACTACGCCGTCGGGCGATTGCGGGAACGACTGCCACGCGGCGCCGTCCCACCACGCAACGTGCGCTGCCGGGGTGCTTCCCGAATTTTCAAAAACACCGCCGGCCACCAGCTGCCCGTGGTAGAACGCCAGGTGATTCACCGTGGAATCGAGGCCGCTGTTCATCGCCGACCAGACCTGCGCAGGCAGGGTTGCCGGGAGAAACGTGAACGCGGAAAAAGAAAGGGCGCAAAAAAATCCGGTGATGTGTTTTTTCATAGCTGTTTTCCGCTGAAGGAGAGAACGGGGCGCACACGCTTCGTTTTCGCGGAACGTAAAATTAGGAACAAGTCGTTACCCCCGCTTAACGCCGGAATTTTTTGTGCGTTCATGTCTTTGCGATCGGAAAACGAAGTGCGCAGGCACGACGTTCCCTGGTGAATATACTGGCCGGGCCTCAACCACACTTTTCACTTCAATCTTACATCCGAAAGGGAAGTTCCCATAACGGTTTCATTCCGGGACGGGGGCGCTCTTCTTTTGTTCCATAAAACGTATCTCCATGAAAGCACCCCTTCCTTTTCACCGCCGTTTCGCCCGTGTTCTTGTCAAAGCGACCACGCCGGAGCTGCTCATTTTCGCTTTTTCCATGATGACGATCTTCGCGCTGGTCGTTGCCATTTTCTTCGGACTGCGCAGCTGAGATCAGCGGATCATTCACATTCAACGCCACGACCATGAAAACAAAATATGTCTTCCACTCGCTTCTTACGGGTTTCACCTTCGTGCTCTTTTCGCTGCCGCTTGCGGCAGGTCCGCGCACGTTCATTCATATCCACGATATTTCCATGAACACTTCGCTCAGCGGGAATGGCTTCGGCGCGGTGAATCATCCTTCCGCCGGGATCGGTTTCGGCCGCCGGCTCGTTGTTTCCGCCGGACCTGTTTTCCGCGCGGGCGACAACAGCAACAACGGCATGCGCGCTGACCTGCATTACGCGCTGATGCGCGAAGAGGAAAGCTGGTACGGTCATTCAAGCATTTATTCGCTCATTTCGTTCACGCATTTTTCCGACCAGGGCCTGGGCCGCGCAGCTGTGCGCCAGGAAGAGAACACATTGTGCCCGGCGGCAAGAGAGCAGGTGCCGCATTTTGCAGACCTGCGCTACAGCGGGGAAGAATACGCTGCGGGCCTCGGGTTTAGCTATCGTTTTGATTTCGGGCTGTTCATCCGCTCGGAAGCGGGGATCGCGTATTACCAGACGAAACAAAAATCGCCTTTGCCTGTTCCCACTTACCGTTGTGATAATGCGCTCGTGCTGAAACTGGGTTGTGGAATAGGTTGGGCGTTTTCGCGGTGAGGCTCCGTGGCAGAGACGGTTCCTCTTTCAGCAAAAAAAATGGCGCCGGTGATAGCGCCATTTTTCCTGCGGACTTCCTTTTTTAATACCCGAACACATCGTCGAGCTTGAGGTACGTCACTTTGCCGTG
>DASTSF010000341.1:0-3191 GCA_035760825.1 Bacteroidia bacterium | reverse complement strand
CGTTTCGAAAAGCGCCCGCAACCCAAGCCGTTCCGCTGCGCTTCACTTCCGGGGTTGCTTACGCACATTCCTCCGCTGCTTTTCTGCAACTCGAATTCTGCGGAAAACCAGCTATGGCGCTGTCTTCTTTTCTATTCGTTTTATAATGTGAGATTCCGAAACACAACAAGCCGAATATTAATTATCACGTTACCTTTGCGCCCATGCATTCCGAACGTACGCAGATCATCCTCAGCTCGGGCAAAGACCAGTCGCTGAAACGTTTCCATCCCTGGGTTTTTTCCGGCGCGATCAAAAAAATAAAAGGTCCCGTGAACGAAGGCGACACGGTTGACATTTTTTCCAATAAGGACGAATTCCTGGGCACGGGTCATTACGGAAGCGGATCTATCGCCGTGCGCATTTTTTCCTTTGAGCAGAACGTAAACGAAACGGGTTTCTGGAACGAAAAAGTGCGCCGCGCGGTCGAATACCGGCGCAATGCCGGGCTGTTCGAAAAAAACGACACCAACGTTTTCCGCCTCATTTATGCAGAAGGAGACGGATTGCCCGGGCTCATCGTCGACTTCTACAACGGCGTGGCCGTGCTGCAGGCGCATTCGGCAGGCATGTACCGGGAACGGAACAACATTGCCGCAGCGCTGAAAAATGCGATGGGTGAACAGCTCGTCGCAGTGTACGACAAAAGTGCCGAATCGCTTCACCGCAATACGGAAGAAACGCAGATCACCAACGGCTACATCCTCGGCGATTTCCAGGGTGAAGGCGAAGTGACGGAGAACGGGAATCGCTTTTACATCGATTGGATCGGCGGACAGAAAACCGGCTTTTTCATCGACCAGCGCGACAACCGTGCGCTGCTGGCGCAGTACAGCAAAGGAAAAAAAGTGGCCAACACCTTCTGCTACACAGGAGGATTTTCCGTTTACGCCGCCAATGCGGGCGCCTCGGAAGTACACAGTGTCGATTCCTCGAAGAAAGCGATCGCACTCACGGAAAAGAACGTGGAGCTGAACGGAATAAAAAACCACACGTCGTTCGCGATGGACACATTCGATTTCCTCAAGGAGAAGGACGGTGTTTACGACGTGATCGTGCTCGACCCGCCGGCATTTGCGAAATCGGTCAGCGCAAAACACCATGCCGTGATGGGCTACAAACGGCTGAACGCGGAAGCCATCTCTAAAATAAAACCGGGTGGAATTCTCTTCACGTTCTCCTGCTCGCAGGTGATCGACCGGAAATTATTTTCCGACACGATCATGTCCGCGTCCATCGTGGCCGGGAGGAACGTGAGGGTGATGCATCGTCTTTCACAGCCCGCCGACCATCCGGTGAACATTTTCCATCCCGAAGGAGAATACCTGAAAGGGCTTGTGCTTTATGTCGAGTAATGGCCTCCTGATTTTCCGCGCGTCAGACCATCTTCACTTTCCCGGCCTTCGCCTCCTCGAGCACACGTTCGTAGAGCTGCTCGTACATCGGCAATATTTTCGCCATGTCGAATTCCTTCGCATGCTCCAGTGCAGCGGTTTTGAACTTCTTCAGCGTATTCTCATCTGAAAGAATCTTCACCGCGTTCTCCGCCATGTTCTCCACGTCGCCGACATCGCTCGTATAACCCGTCACGCCGTTCACGTTCACTTCGGGCAACCCGCCGGTATTCGTGGAAATGACCGGCACACCGGATGCCATCGCTTCAAGCGCAGCGAGACCGAAACTTTCCGTTTCCGAAGGAAGAATGAACAGGTCGCCGACCGCGAGAATTTCCGCAGGGTTGAGCACTTTCCCCAGCGAAATGATGTCGTCGCAGGTTTTCAGCTCGCGGCACAGGCGCTCGATGTTGACACGTTCAGGGCCGTCGCCGACGAGAATAAGCTTCGACGGAACTTTTTTCCGGACCTTGTCGAACACGCGCAGCACATCCTCCACCCTTTTCACTTTCCTGAAATTCGAAACGTGCACAAGGATCTTCTCTCCCTTCGGCGCAAACGTGTGCTTCTGGCATTGCTTCAGCGAAGGACCATATTCGTCAAGGCAGATAAAGTTCGGGATCACTTCCACTTCGCGTTCCACCTTGAAATATTTGTACGTATCCTGCTGCAGGCTTTTGGAAACCGCCGTCACCGCATCGGAATGGTTGATCGCGAAGGTGATCACCGGCTCGAAGGAAGCGTCGCGCCCGAGCAGCGTGATGTCCGTTCCGTGCAGCGTGGTGATGAACGGAAGCGAAATGCCTTTGTCGGCGAGGATCGCTTTCGCCATAAATGCCGCGCTCGCGTGCGGGATCGCATAATGCACATGCAGCAGGTCGAGCTTTTCGTTGCGCGCCACATCCACCATGCGGCTGCTGAGCACGAGCTCGTACGGCTGGTATTCGAACAAAGGATAATCGGAAACGACAACTTCGTGGTAAAAAATATTTTCAGCGAATGTATCAAGACGCACCGGCTGGCTGTAGGTGATGAAATGCACCTGGTGGCCTTTGTGCGCAAGCGCCTTGCCCAGCTCCGTGGCCACAACTCCGGATCCGCCGAATGTAGGATAGCAAACGATGCCTATTTTCATGGTAAACGATTTAAAATGACGATGTACGGATTACGATTTACAATTATGCAAAGGTAGAGGTTTATCGGGCGGATAATGGCGTGTGCTGGGGATTGCGGAGATAACGGATCATTTGTAATTTAACCACTTCTGAAGCCGGGGGAATAACCACAGGCGTATACAAATACTTATCATACCATGGACGCAAAATCAAATACACTCAACTGGTTCGAACTTCCTGTTGCGGATTTCGAGCGCGCGAAAAAATTCTACGAAACGATCTTCGGCGTGACACTGCACGTGATGGATTTCGGCAATTTCCGGATGGGACTTTTCCCTTCCGAACCCGGCAACGGCAAACTCACCGGGGCGATCTGCTTCGGTGAATGGTACAAGCCTTCGCAGGACGGGGCGCTCATTTATTTCAACGCAAATCCCGACATGCAGTCCGTGCTCGACCGCATCGAAAAAGCGGGAGGAAAGATCATCCACCCGAAAAAGCAGATCTCGCCCGAATATGGCTTCATGGCCATGTTCATCGACACGGAAGGAAACCGTGTGGCGCTGCATTCGCAGAATTAGTCCGGAGCAGGGTTGTCCGGCAACTTGTTTTCTGAAAATTCAAATTGAAGACTGCCGTTTTT
>DASTSF010000340.1:0-4596 GCA_035760825.1 Bacteroidia bacterium | reverse complement strand
ACGGGCTCGAAGCGGAGTAATTAATTCCCCGCTTTTCCTTCTATCCAGTCAACGATCTTGTCACAGAAAGGCTTGTCGCCGGGAGCGACGTGACCCACGTAATGTCCCTGCTCGTCGATCATGAACTTCTGGAAATTCCATTTCACGGGCGCGTCTTCCACCCCGTTCTCCGATTTATTCGTCAGCCATTTGTAAAGCGGATGCTGGTTGTCGCCTTTCACGTCGATCTTTTCCATCATCTGGAACGTCACGCCGTAATTGCGCGTGCAGAAAGCATGGATGGAATCATTGGAGCCCGGCTCCTGCCCGGCGAACTGGTTGCAGGGAAAACCGAGTATCTCGAACTTCCCGGAAGGAGAATATTTTTCATACAGCTTTTCGAGATCGGCATACTGGGGCGTATTGCCGCACAGCGAAGCCGTATTGACGATCAGCACTTTCTTCCCTTTCAGCTGTGAAAAATCGTAATCCTTCCCGTCGATGGTCCTGGCCTGGAAATCGTAAAGCGTTTTCGTGGTGGAAGCGCTTTGCATGCTAATGGAAACAAGAGCGAAAAGTATGGCGGCAGGTGCAAGCAGTTTTTTCATAGCGGGTAAATATTTTTTGAAATATAGCAAAAAGCGCATTCGGTGGTATCTTCGCGGCACATGAATCTCGGGCGCCAGACAGCCGCATTATTCAAGCGGGAAATCCTGAACGAGCAGCGGCAGAAATATGCGTTGTACGGGATGCTGCTTTATGTCGTTTCCACCGTGTTCGTGGCCAAATTCAGCTTCCGCGTGATCAAAGATGTGCCGGCATGGAATGCCTTGTTCTGGATCATCCTGCTTTTCGCTGCCGCGACGGGCATCGCGCGGAGCTTCGCGCAGGAAACGCGCGGGCGCATGCTCTACCTCTATTCCATCGCCGATCCGCGGGCGGTGCTGCTGGCGAAGCTGCTCTACAACTGCCTGCTGATGTGCTTTCTCGGCTTCACCGGGCTTGCGTTCTACACGTTCCTCGTGGGCTTTCCGGTCGGGAACACGGGCTTTTTCCTGGCTGCACTTTTTCTCGGCTGCATCACGCTCGCTTCCGCTTTCACGATGATTTCCGCCATCGCATCGAAGGCGGGGAACAATTTCACGCTCATGGCCATCCTCGGCTTCCCGGTGGTGCTTCCCGTCATGCTCGCCGCCATACGGCTTTCCAAACATGCGGCGGACGGCTTCGGCTGGTCGGGAGGCGCGGCCTATTTCGGCGTTCTGCTGGCGATGAATATAGTCGTAACGGGACTTGCCTACCTTCTATTTCCGTATCTTTGGCGCGATTAAAATCTGCCTTGCCAAATGGTCATTGTTTCGTGGAAAGCGCTGGCGAACGTGTTTAAAAGATCCTACAAATTTTTCTGCATCGTTTTTCTTCTTATCGGCTTCGCAGGCGGCATCCTCGTTCCCCTGGCGCCGGGCATTATCAGCGCTGATTCCTCGAGCCTTTCCACCTTCTCCGGCCCATTTACCGTAAAAGTTTTCGGCTATAACACGCATTTCCGTTCCGCGAAATCTTCGCTGCAGGGCTGGATCACCAACGAAGGAAAGCAGCCGGTGAATACATGCGCCACTTCGGTCAACGTGATCGACGACACGCATCTCGAACTTTCTTTCCCGCCCGTCGCCCCGCTGAACGATCCGCTGTTCGGTCTTACCGTTTACAACGACGCGGACGGACGGCTTTACATGAACAGCGCCATCGCCACCACCGATACGGTACGCGGCGGCATCGTCCCGGCCTGCAATCCCGTGGTGAAAAATGAGAAGCAGGATCATTTCGCATTCCCTTTCCGCTACATCCTTTACGAATCCATGCGCAACCTTTTCTTTCACGTACCGATGTGGTTCACGATGATCGCGCTGCTGAGCTGGGCCGTGGTGAACAACCTCCGTTTCCTGCGCGGGTTCGACATGAAATACGACCGCATGGCGAACAACGCCATCACCACCGGGATTATTTTCGGGCTGCTCGGGCTGATCACGGGATCGCTGTGGGCGCGCGTCACGTGGCGCGCGTGGTGGGTGGACGACGTGAAGCTCAACGGGACCGCGATCACGATGCTGTCGTATCTCGCGTATCTCGTCCTGCGTAATTCCATGGAAGACGAGCAGAAACGGGCGCGCATTTCAGCCATCTACAGCATTTTCGCTTACGTAATGATGATCGTGCTGATCGGCGTGCTGCCGCGTTTGCAGGGAACCGATTCGCTGCATCCCGGCAACGGCGGAAATCCCGCATTCAGCAGCTACGACCTCGACAATTCGCTGCGCGTATTTTTCTATCCTGCCGTCGCGGGATGGGTGCTGCTCGGCGTGTGGATCTATTCCGTCCGCTACCGGATGAGCAACCTGAAAGAAAATCTTGCAGCTGCAGAAGTTAAATCACGGATCGCGTAACAGGATCGCACCAGGAACACAATGAAATTCATTTCACGGCCGATACGAATGAAAAACGCAGTTCAGAAAAAAAATATTCTTTCCGCCTTCGCGGTCCTGCTGTCACTGGCAGCCGCGGCACAGCCGAACAAGCCGGGCATAGACGAAGAGCTTTTCCGCAGCCTGCACGGTAACGGATCGATGAACGTCGTGCTGACGGTGATCGGTATTATTCTCGCGGGATTGTTCCTCACGCTGTTCCGCATGGACCGCAAGCTGTCGAAGCTGGAAAAAGAAATCAAGGAGAAAAAATCATGAAAAAGACACACATCGTCGGGATCGTGCTCATCGCCATCGCCATCGCCAGCATGTTCGCATTGCTGGGCAACAGCAGCACGTACGCTGATTTCAAAGAAGCAGCCGGCAAAACGGGCGAAGAAGTTCACGTCGCGGGAACGCTTGACAAGACCAGGCCGATGGATTACAACCCGGAAAAAGATCCCAATCGTTTTTCCTTTTACATGATCGACCGGAACGGGAATGAGCATCATGTCACGCTCATGAAAAGCAAGCCGCAGGATTTCGAGCGCACGCAGCAGATCGTCGTCGTGGGCACGATGGACAAAGACGAGTTCGTGGCGAAAGACATTCTCATGAAATGCCCGTCGAAATACAACGACGGCCGCATGCAGGCGGAAGCGTCGAACTGATCCGCATTTTTTTACCAATAACCTACTGATGAAATACAACGGCGAGCAACTGATCTGGGGACAAACCGGCCACATGTTCGTCGTGATCGCTTTCGTGACGGCGCTGTTTTCCGTTTTCGCGAACGTCATGCGCATTTACCGGAAAGACCAGGAAGAGCTGTGGAAAAGACCCGCCCGTCTTTTCTACATCATTCACGCCGTTTCCGTTTTCGGCATTTTCATCACCATCCTCTCGATGCTCTTCGCGCATCGCTTCGAATACCAGTACGTATGGCAGCATTCCCGCCGCGACATGTCGATGAACTACGTGCTGGCGTGCCTGTGGGAAGGACAGGAAGGCAGCACGCTGCTCTGGCTGCTCTGGCATTCGGTTATCGGGCTTATCCTTCTCCGCCGTGCGAAAGACTGGGAAGCGCCCGTGATCTCGGTCGTTGCGCTTGTGCAGGTTTTTCTTTCGATGATGCTGCTCGGACTTTACGCCGGCAAGGTGCACATCGGCAGCAACCTGTTCGAACTGATGCGGCAGAAAGAAGATAATATCGGGCTGCCGTGGACAAAGATGCCCGATTACCTCACGAAGATCCCGCTCTTCCACGACGGGCGCGGACTCAACCCGCTGCTGCAGAATTACTGGATGACGATCCATCCGCCGACACTTTTCCTGGGTTTTGCTTTGACCACCGTTCCGTTCGCCTTCGCCATTGCCGGGTTACTGACAGGGCGACTCACCGAATGGCAGAAACCTGCGCTGCCCTGGGCCTTCACAGGCATCATGGTGCTCGGCACCGGTATCCTTATGGGCGGTGCGTGGGCGTACGAATCACTGAGCTTCGGCGGATTCTGGGCGTGGGACCCTGTTGAAAACGCATCGCTGGTGCCGTGGCTCGTGCTCGTGGGCGCAGCTCACGTGATGCTGCTCTACCGTTTCAAAGGACGATCGCTTTTCACGACATTTTTTCTCTGCATCACCGCATTCCTGCTTGTCGTGTATTCCACTTTCCTCACGAAAAGCGGGATCCTCAGCGACACTTCCGTTCATGCGTTCACCGAAGACGGGCTGAACGAAGAGCTGACCCTTTTCATGGGGTTCTTCCTCTGGCTGGCCGTGATGCTCCTGTCGATGAACAACATCATCCGCATCCTGTATACCGGCGCAGCTGCGATCGTGCTCATCAGCTTCCAGTTCGGCTACCACGGCGCCTCGATGCTCATTCTTGTCCTGTCGTCCGTCATTTCGCTCATCACGGGTTACAAACTATCGTTCCCGAAAGAAAAACAGGAAGAGGAATTATGGTCGCGCGAGTTCTGGATGTTCGTGGGATCGCTGGTGCTGCTTGTTTCTTCATTCCAGATCATTTTCTTCACGTCCTCGCCCGTCATGAATAAATTCCTGAAGATCGGGCCGGTTCATTCCCTGTGCCTCGGACTTTATCATACGCTGGGCGGCGACTGGCTGAAAAAACTTTCGGAAGCGAACATGGCCC
>DASTSF010000339.1:0-2906 GCA_035760825.1 Bacteroidia bacterium | reverse complement strand
GACAAGACCACGGATTACGAATCGCTCTACGCAGGTTACCGGCTGGATATCGCGAAAGACAATACCTACAAGCTTTACTACAAGCTGTTCAACGCGATCGACCACAACGAAGAAGGCGCCTGGGTTTTTTCGGGTGATAAGAAAGACGTGATTTTCCAGGAAACCGGGAGCAACACTACGTCCGACTGGCGCATCCTTAAGCTGAAGCAAAAAGAGCTTTGGGGAAAATACACGGACACGAACGGGAATGAGCTGGAAATTCATCTCGTTCCGCTTCTCTGAAAAATCTGATGGAAAAAAGATACCCTACTGTTTTTGCTACCGTCGATGTGGCGATTTTGAAAGACGGGAAGCTCCTGCTCGGCCGCAAGCCGCACCAGGATAAATTCCGGTTCATCGGCGGCTTTTCAGATCCCGCATTCGATAATTCATACGAAGATGCCGCGATACGCGAAGCGAAGGAAGAAACGCAGCTCACGGTAAGATCTGTCCGCTATCTCGGTTCCGCGCGCGTGGACGATCCGCGTTACCGCGGTACACCCGACTGCATCATCACGCATTTATTCGTTACGGAAGAATGGGAAGGAAACCCGCAGGCGTCTGACGATATCGCCGAGCTGCGCTGGTTCGATGTTTCATCGCTTTCGGAAAATGATTTCGTGAAAGAGCACGACGTGCTGTGGAAGATGTTCCGCGCACGGACGGATGTGAAATAAATTTCCGCGATCAGTTTTTGCTTCGCACGATCTCGCCGAAACTTCTCCGCGTGATCTTGCTTTCCAGCCACGCGATGATGTCGAAGAACGAGAGCACCTGCTTTTCATACGGGTCTTTGTTGAGCTCCTCGAGCTGCGTTTTCAGGCGGAGGAAGGCGCTTTTCATTTCCGCCGCTGTCGTGTAATTCCCGCTTTTACGGATGAAATCGAGCACGACGTTCTCGAACCGGAAGAGGCGTTTCTGTCGGATGAGCATGCGGTAGGTCGAGCGGATGAGGTACGGGAGAAAGTCGGTGTTCTTCAGCTCGAAGTGGACGATGAGGTTCATGATGCGCGCGAAAAAATAAACTTCCGGCCGCACGCGGAGCGTTTCATCTTCGAGCAGGCGGTTCATCCACGTCAGCGATTTGCGGAATTTCCCCGCGCCGAAGCTTCCGTAAAAGAACTGGTATTTGAACGCCAGGTGGAATTCCGGGTGAAGCAGCTTGCCGTAAAGGTGAAGTCCTTCTTCCACTTCCGCTTCGTGTGCGATCACTTTTTCGAACTGGCCCGAAAGAATGCACTGTGTGAAAAGGATGTTGAAGGTATACCCGAAAATGCGCGAGCGGATATTCATCGATCTTGCCGGAAAGTGCTGCAGCTTCGCGATGGTGCGGTCGCAATCTTTTTTCAGGCCCAGTTCGTCCTGCGAGTTCATCAGGTTGTTCAGCGCAACGACATAGCGGTACTGGTTGTCCTTCATCTGCTCCTCGTCCGTTTCCGCGAAATCGACGAGCATTTTGCGGTAGCGGTAGGTTTCCTTCGCATCGCCGGTGGCTTCGAAGTAAAAGTTGTGGATGTTGTAATAATGCAGGCGTGCCGGGTAGCTCGAAGCGTTCTTTTCATTTTTCATCAGCGGATGCTTCATCACTTTTTCATACCGCTGCCGGTCCTTTTTCGTGCGGGGAAATCCGTATTTCCTGGAGACGAGGAACATCGTGTCTTCCAGCTCGCGGAACGCAGAGGTGTTTTCGAATTCCGCGATGTGCTTTTTACGTTCGGATCCGCTGCGGCGCAGCAGCGCTTCGAGCTCGTCCAGCTTTCCCTGCGCCGCCAGTATCCGCGATTCCCATTCCATGATGTGAAGCGAGAGCAGGGGCTTCGAAAATTTCACGGCGTGTTTTTTCACCCGCGCGAGCAGGCGCGCGCATTGCGTGAAAAGTCCCTTGTCGAACAGCAGCTCGATGTCGTGAAGGTCCTGGTGCATGCGCGCATCCGCCGATGAGCCGGAATGGTATTCACGCAGGGAACGGAGAATGAGGTGGTAGAGATAATTTTTTTCCGACGGAAGATGACGGATGAACGTTTCGCCGGAGAATTTCCGTTTCACTTTTTCTTCGTCGTAAACGTTTTGTTTTTCGATCGCGTCGAACAGGCGGATGTAATTGTTGCCGTTCCCTTTCACGTGGCGGCCCGCGGATTTTTTGAAATAGCCTTTTTCATTCTTCGAAAGGGAATGGATCAGGCGGAAAAGATCATCGGAAGCATTCATCGAAAGCCAAGGTTTTGTTAACAAAATACTAAATAAATGTACTTGTAATAACTATGATCAAAATCCAAGAATATTTTAATTCTGGATCGCTCTTTAATAAAGTGCTGAATAGTTTTGGCCATCCTTTTCAACCTGATGGCTCCGATAAACAGACTCCCGGTGCGCGCAACGCTCAACGGCGGAAAAAAGAATCCTGCTTTTTTTCGCGTGCCGGTTTTCGTGGTCTTCTTCCTCTCGTTTTTTCTTCCGCCGGCCATCGCCCAGAATAACGTCGGCATCGGAACGACAACACCTGATCCTACGTCCATCCTCGATATGCAGTCGACAACGCAGGGTGTGCTCGTGCCGCGACTTACGACGGCGCAGCGCCTGGCTATCGTGTCTCCTGCGAACGGCCTTCTCGTTTACGATACCAACTTCGATTGCTTTTTTTATTACATCGCTGCGACGACTTCGTGGCAGAACATGTGCACTTCCTCCGCAGCCACCGGCCCAACGGGCCCGACCGGACCTGCGGGTACCAACGGAGTTGCCGGCGCCACAGGAGCCACTGGCGTTGCCGGCACTACAGGTCCCACAGGTCCGGCCGGTGTGGCCGGAACAACGGGTGCGCAAGGTCCTTCCGGCATTGATGGCGTAACCGGACCGATGGGTGTTAC
>DASTSF010000338.1:0-3246 GCA_035760825.1 Bacteroidia bacterium | reverse complement strand
AGGAAAAGACCTGTGAATGAATCCGGTTCCGCCGCAAGCGGCGGTGAGCCCTGACCGGCGGGAATTTATGGTGATGAAACTTGGGTTTCCGGCAGGCGCAGGTTACATTTGATTTCCATGCCAGGACCTTCAAAAATCGTGATCGAAGAATATTCCCCGCAGTGGGCGGAAATTTTTCTGCAGCTGAAAACGGTGTTTGAAATAAAGGCGGGAAAATTTCTCAGCGGCATTCACCATGTCGGCAGCACTTCGGTGCCCGGGCTTCCTGCAAAGCCGATCATCGATATCGACCTGGTCATTGATGAAAAAGAGCATTTCGGGCCGGTAAAATCGATTCTTGACGACCTGGGTTACGACCACGCCGGCGATCTCGGCATCGATGAACGTGAAGTTTTTAAACGCCGGGATGAATTTGTCCCCTGGGGCGAAACACAGCGTGAATGGCCGCTGCACAACCTGTACGTCTGCCGGAACAGCATAACAGCGCTGAAGAATCATCTTGCCTTCCGCGATTACCTCAGGGAAAACCCGGTGAAGAGAGACGAATACGGTGCGCTGAAAAAACAAATTGCCGCCGCGCATCCGCACGACATCGACGCTTATGTGCGGGAAAAAACGGATTTTGTCATCAAAGCGCTGCGTGCAAAAGGTTTCAGCGAAGAAGAACTTTCCGGCATCATCGCACAGAATAAAGCCATCGGGAGATGATCAGCCGGCATATTTACCAATCAACATGGAATACGGGAAGATAACCGCGGATATTATTTCAGAACTGCGCAGGATTGCAGGAAACGATTTCGTTCACACGGACGAAGAACGGCTCGAGCGTTACGGGCAGGATGAAACAGAAGACCTTTTGTTCAAACCATCCGTTGTTGTTCGTCCCGGGACAGCGGAGGAAATTTCCGCCCTGCTGAAATTGTGCAACGCGGAGAAAATCCCGGTCACACCGCGCGGCGCGGGAACCGGCCTGAGCGGCGGCGCACTTCCCGTCCACGGCGGCGTCTGCCTTTCGATGGAACGGTTCAACCGCATCCTGGAGATCGACGAGCGCAACCTGCAGGCGACTGTGCAGCCCGGCGTCATCAACGAAGCGTTCCAGGAAGCCGTCAAAGAAAAAGGATTGTTCTACCCGCCCGATCCGGCCTCGAAAGGAAGCTGCTTCCTCGGCGGCAATCTCGCGCACAGCTCCGGCGGACCCAAAGCGGTGAAGTACGGCACCACGCGCGATTACGTGCTGAACATGGAAGTCGTGCTGCCCACGGGCGAGATCATCATGACCGGTGCGAACGTGCTGAAGTATTCCACCGGTTACAACCTCACTCAGCTGATGATCGGCAGCGAGGGAACACTGGGCGTGATCACGAAGATCGTTTTCCGCCTCCTCCCGTTACCGAAGCACAACCTCGTGATGCTGGTCCCGTTCCGCTCCGCGGAAAAAGCGTGCGAAGCGGTGAGCGCGGTTTTCCGTGAAGGAATAACGCCTTCCGGAATGGAATTCATGGAGCGTGACGCGATCGACTGGGTGCGGAAATTCGTTGACGACATCAACATCGGCGTGCCGGACGATGTGCAGGCGCACCTGCTCGTGGAAGTGGACGGCAACGATATTGATGTGCTTTTTAAGGATGCGGAAAAAATTTCGGAAGTGATGCAGCGTTTCGGATGCGGGGAAATCCTTTTCGCCGATACGGCAGACCAGAAAAACATGCTCTGGAAAATGCGGCGGAAAGTGGCGGAAGCGGTGAAATCGAACAGCATTTACAAGGAAGAAGATACGGTCGTTCCCCGTGCGGAATTGCCGAAGCTGCTGAAAGGCGTGAAAGACATCGGCGCGAAATATGGTTTCCGTTCCGTATGCTACGGTCATGCCGGCGACGGCAACCTGCACGTGAACATCATCAAAGGCGATCTTTCCGATGATTTCTGGAAGAATGAATTGCCAAAAGGGATAACGGAAATATTCCGCCTGTGCGTCGATCTTGGCGGAACGATTTCAGGCGAGCACGGCATCGGGCTTGTACAGCAGCCGTACATCCGCATTGCCATCGATGAAAAAAGAATCGGGCTGATGCGCGGCATCAAAAAGCTCTTCGATCCGAACATGATCTTGAACCCGGGGAAAATATTTTACGGGAAAGAATAAGCCGGTCACAGGGAGGTGAAACGCAGGTCCGGGAGATCATCCGTTTTTCTTTTTCTCTGCCCGGCTTCCCGTATGCGGCCACCGGTCTTCACCATCCATTCGATCCATCCCGTGAAATAACGGATATCCTCGTTGCCGCCGAGCCATCCTCATCTTTAACTCTGTGCTTATAAGGACTGTAAAGCTAATTTGTACATTCGCACAGGCAAACCCGTATGCGCATCACCGAACTCACTCTTTCCGCTCCCGATCCTTCCGATCTCCGGAAATTCTACACGCGTCTCGGTTTTAAAGAGATCGAAGCGCCGGGCGGAACGGACGGGTTTTCGTTCAACATCGGTTACACGCGGCTGAACTTCGCTCCCGGCGATCGTGACGCGCGCTACCATTTTGCATTCAACGTTCAGCCCGACCGCATCGAGGATGCACTGGCCTGGCTGGAGCAGAACGGGGTGGAAGTGCTGGAAAACCGCGGCGGAAAAGGAAAGCTGGTCGACTTCCCGAACTGGAAAGCGCGTTCGGTTTATTTCTATGACACGGCCGGGAACATCGTCGAGATCATTGCACGCGCTGCGCTTCCGCGCGCCGGCAACGCCCCGAAATTCTCTTCAGCTTCATTGCTGGGTGTAAGCGAGATCGGGATCGTGTGCGACAACGTGTCATCCATGAAGCAATGGATATCTTCCACGCATGGCATCGGCGATTTTGCCCGGCAGGAGAATACGGAAGATTTTACCGCGATGGGCGATGATGAAGGATTGCTGCTGCTGGTTCCCGCCGGAAGACGCTGGTTCATGGGAAATTTCGATTCCGCGCGTTTTCCAATAGCGCTGACCGGGCAAAATGGTGGAAAAGAAATAAGATTAATCCTGCCGTAGCTGTAACCAATCGCACGGAACGGCGTTACAGGAATGCGGAATTTTGCAAATCATGAGGTCCCGGTTCATTTTCCCTTTTCTTGTTACGGTCATGCTTCTTTCCTCGCTCCAGTGGATGAACGCGGGTACACGCTATTCAATGCATTCCGGTACGGAAACGTCCTCATCTTCCGGAAAGCATAAAAAGAAGAAGAAAAAGAAAAAGGAGAAGAAGAAAAAAAA
>DASTSF010000337.1:0-6399 GCA_035760825.1 Bacteroidia bacterium | reverse complement strand
ATTTTTTTCCACGACGCCGGTCGCGGAAGAATAAACCTTCAGGTAAGGACGTGCCGCCGCCGATGTGTCGTCGGAGGAATGCGCGTAGAACATGACAGCGGCATTGTTGCAGCCGACGGTATTGCTTTCGATCTCGAAGCCGTAGTTCGGAACAACGCCGTCTTTCCACAGGTTATACATGGCCGTGATGTTGTATTCGCGCTGCCCGAAGCTGTTCGGAAAAGTGATGTTGATGGGACCGTAAAATGCAGTATCGATGGACGGCGTATTGTAATACGTCAGCGTCTGCTCATACCATGGCGATGTGATCGCATGGAAATAAAAGTCCGCGTCGCAATTGGAATAACAATAGGAAGTATGATCATAATGCGTCACACCGAAAAAAACCGAATCGGGATTGAACGGAAGCGTGGACAGGTCGAACTGGATGTAGCAGCGCACATGCGTCTGGTTGCAGTTGCTGATAGGCGTCGCATAGAAATAAATATCCTGCGCATAATTGCTCCCGGGCATCCCGTCGTAATCCCACGTGTCTTTTCCCCCGTTGAGACCGCCCTGGTCGGTGGAATCGTTCATCCCGGGACCGGGCTGGTAAACGGTGATATTCTGCTGCGCTGTTACAGAAAACGCTGCGAGCAACGCAGCGGAAAGTAAAAATGATCTCATGTGAAATTTTTTTCAAAACTACTTTCACATGCGACCGCAGCCCCATGACAATGATCAAGGGAAGGGTTGATCTGCGTTAACGGGAAATGGCCAGGTTGCAGCTATGCGCTTTCCAGCGTGGCGATGTCGAGCTTGCTCATCTGCAGGACGGCATTCATCACGCGCTTCGCACGTTCCGGGTCGTTGCCCGACATCAGTTTACCGAGCACGGTCGGAACGATCTGCCAGGACAAACCGTATTTGTCTTTCAGCCATCCGCAGCGCGACGCTGATCCGCCTTCACAAAGTTTTTCCCAGTAGTAATCCACTTCTTCCTGCGTTTCGCAATTCACCATCAGCGAAAACGCTTCGGTGAGCTTGTATTGCGGTCCGCCGTTGATCGCCATGAGCTGCTGCCCGTTCAGCTCGAAGATGGATACCATCGGGGAGAGGTGGATGATTTTCGAATCTTTGAAAACGGACGTATAGAAACGGATGGCATCTTCCGCATTGTTGTCGAACCAGAGAAAGGGAACGATTTTTTGCATGACTGTTTTTATGAATGGTTATTTCTTTCCGGATGCTGTTTTTTTCTTCGTGGTTTTTTTCAGCGCGCGGAGCAGCTCACGTTCTTCATTTTCCCTGATGCGCATCTTCACCATCTTTTTCACGAGCGTGGCCGGAAGCGGTTTCCCAATGGGAAAACGGATCGTGCCCGGGTTGGTCGGGTATTTTTTCAGCGCATCGCCGAGAATACGGATCACGCTTTTGCTCATCGGGAAGAACGAGCAGTGATTCTTAAATGCAGAAAAGCTGACGAGCAATCTTCCATTGAGGCGGAACGCAGGCATGCCGTAGCTGATCACTTCTTCCGCATCGGGCGCGGCGGCGCGCACGGCAGCGCGGATCTTTTCGAGCGTGGCGCGCGGCTCCTCGGGCAGCGCGGCGAGATAGGCATCGGTGGTTTTGAAGGGTTTCATGATCCGGCAAGCTGAAAAACACGCCCAAGTTAGGATTAACAGGAAAACAGGATAACCGTTAAGATAAAATTACATGATCCGCCGTGTTCCTTTCGTGAAGCGATTTTCCGGCGAACGATGCCGCTACATGTTTTAGCGGGGCATTTCCATGCATCGTTTCATTACCGCAGGGGATCGAAAAAACGAACGGAGCGGCAGCATGAAAAGTAGATTTGTACTCCGCTGCAACGGAAAAGAAACGGAAGAACACAAATGACCTCGCGGTAATCCCGGTTCCGCACATAACCGGGATCATTTACAAATACACACGAAAATGAAAACGGTAAAAGAGATCATGGTAAAATCACCCATGTACTGCGAAAAGGATGCAACGCTCCAGGCAGTAGCGGAGCAGATGTCGAAAGAGAACATCGGCTCACTGCCCGTGCTGGATGAGAATAAAAAACTTATCGGCATGATCACCGACCGCGACATCTGTCTTGCCGCAGGTGCGACGAAGAAAAACCTTGCGTCGCTGAAAGTGCAGGAAGTGCTGAAGCAGCAGCCTGTTCACACGATCACGGGAGAGGATGACCTGCGTTCTGCGCTGCGCCTGATGCGCGTAAAGCAGGTCGGACGCCTGCCTGTCGTCGACAAAGACCGGCGCCTGCAGGGTGTTGTTTCCCTGAACCACATCGTGCGCCGCACGCACGGAACCGCGGATGCTGCGGAGATCGAGCACGGCGGAGATGAAAATGTGCTCAACACGCTGCACGCGCTTTCGAACCGGAAGCTCGAAATGGCGTTGTGAGCAGGAAAACACCTTGCCGCAGCAGGGATGGAACGTTGAACGGAAAAGCGTCTGTGCAGCAGCAGGCGCTTTTCTGCGTTGCGGGGTTCGAAAAGGATTTCCTATTTTTCACACCGGAAATTCAATCCCTGCTTTATGACACTCAGATCAAACGGAATAAACCGGCTGGCGGAATGCACCGCTTTCGCAGCCGTTCTTCTTTTCACCGCCTGCACCGGCGGTCAGACGGAAAACAAAACCGACACGGCGGCAAAAAAACCGGACACCACGCACGTGGTGCAGGAAGTGAAAAACACCCCTCCGAAAAATTATTATGGCATCGATATTTCCCAGTGGAACGGGAACATCGCGGAAGATCTTCCGAAAGTGGACAGCCTCACGTTCATGATCTGCAAAGCCACGGAAGGGATTGACTTCGTCGATCCCGATTTTTACAACAACTGGAAAATGGTGAAGGAAAAAGGGTTCATCCGCGGCGCCTATCATTTTTACCACACGGACGATGATCCGCTGAAGCAGGCGGAGTTCTTTCTTTCCAAAGTGAAAGACATCGACTCGACCGACATGCCACTCATCATCGACATCGAACAGGAAAGTCTTCCGCAGGGCGCCCAAGTGGATATGCAGAAGCTGCAGTCGGATCTCCTCACGTTCATGCAGCAGCTCGAAGCGAAAAGTAAACGCATTCCCATACTCTACACCGATTATGCATTCGCCAACATGTACCTCGTCAACGACGTGTTCGCGAAATACCCGCTGTGGCTGGCGGAATATTCCGGCGGAAGCACGCCGCTCATTCCCCAGACATGGAAAAATGCAGGTTACATGATCTGGCAGAAAACCGATCATTACGACGTGAACATGAACGCCGTCGATTTCGATGAGTTCCACGGGGAAAAGACTTCGCTTACCGACTGAGCGGGCGTAATTTTTCATTATTGAAAGGCTGTCGTTTTTGTTTTTCCCTGCAACTTTTTTTAGAAAAAAGTTGCGCAAAAAAGCGCGCCCGGAGCTGATTTTCCTGAATTCTACGTTTCGAAAAGCGCCCGCAACCCAAGCCGTTCCGCTTCGCTTCACTTCCGGGGTTGCTTACACACATTCCTCCGCTGCTTTTCTGCAACTCGAATTCTGCGGAAAACCAGCTATGGCGCTGTCCTGTTTTTCATTCGTTATATAAAGTGAGATTTCCAAAACACAGCAACCGGGTGGGCGTCGTGGATGTGTGTCGGGGAATTTTTCCGGTCATTTAGAAACAGAATCGATCTTTCAAAAGATGACATTCTTAAATGCACCGCGTGCATGTTAAGCGATCCCGCTTTTGCTTTTCCGGGGCGCAAGTTGTATACTTGATAGAGCAACATTCTCCCGCCTGTCTTACCTTCTATTCCTGCAATAATGAAAAACCGGGTACTTCTTTCTTTCGCTTTGTGCCTTGCCGGCATTTCCGCGAACGCGCAGACGATCTTTACAGAGAATTTCGAATCGGCGCCCAATTCCATGCCCGCGGGCTGGCACCAGCAGCTGCCGCAATTCGATCCGACCAACCAGGGATGGCAGTTCGGCACCACGATCGGCGGAACGCTCGCGCCCTATGTGCCTCCGCATACGCACTACGCGTTCGTGAATGATCTCGATAATAATTCTTCCTACTCATTCAACCGCGACACGCTCTATACGCCCGTACTTGATTTCAGCAGTTATTCAAGCGTTTTCATTTCATTCGACTATTGGTATTACGGCGGTTTCTATTTCAATCCCGGCGATTACGAGATCGCGTCTATTGCCGCTTCGGGCGATGGCGGTCATACATGGACAACGATTGATACGATGGGTTGCTGGGAAACAAGCGCATGGCGAACGGGTCTTTACGATCTCTCTGCCTTCGCCGGTAACGCGAATGTGATGCTTGCTTTCACGTATGATGATCTTGCCAATGATGCAAATGGTTTCGTCGTGGACAACATCAATGTTTACGCACCGATCGGTTACGATGCCGGGGGACGGAGCACGGATATGTTTTATCTCTGCAAAACGAATAACACCTACCCGGTTACCGGGCTGCTGCACAATTTCGGAGGCAATACGATCAGCTCGATGCATCTCAAATACACGGTGAACAACGGTCCCGTGCAAAGTGATTACATGAGCGCGCTTTCCATTGCACCGCTGACAGATTATTATTTCACCCACAGCATTCCGTGGACGCCTTCCGTTGCCGGTGATTATATTCTGCGCATCTGGGCCGACACGCTCAACGGTCCGCATGATGATCAGTTGCACACCAATGACACCTTGTATGCGTATTTCGTAGTCGTGGATACGCTGCAGGCGAAAGAACCGCTGCTGGAAGAATTTTCACAGGCGTCGTGCGATCCGTGCATGCACGCAACACCGAACCTCGATTCGGTGCTGTTCAACAATCAGTCGACCTGCAACGCGCTCCGCTACCATGTCAGTTATCCCGGCCTCGATTACATGAATAACGTCACGCAGGCCTCTTCTGTTGGTCCGCGTGTTTCGTATTATGGAATACAGGGTGTGCCGGATGCGCGGATCGACGGCGTTACGGATGTTTATCCCGGGCTTGTTTCTTCTGCCGACCTGCAGTCGGCGCGCGCGCAGGGTTCCCCGTTCACGATCACCGTCAGCGCTGCGTGGGATCCTGCGAATCACCAGTACACGGCCACTGCCTACATCACTGCGCACGGCGATCTTCCCGCAGGACTTACCGCACGCGCGGTGCTCACGGTCGACACGATGAAATATCACAACGACCAGAGCCAGGAAGATCCGCCTTCTGTTTTTGCACCACCGATCGGGACCGGGTCGATCCCGGATTTTTACTATCCGTATACGCTGAATTTTCCCGAAGTGGTGGAGGACATCATGCCCAATGCAGCAGGAACAAGTCTCGGTGCATTCACCAGCGGGCAAACGCAGGTCGTGAATTTCAGCTGGACGAAAGATCATCCCTGGGCGAGCAACGGGAATACCTGGCTTTACGATTCCACCGACGTGCACATTACTGTTTTCATTCAGAACGACGGCGACCTGCAGGCCGGGTGGGGAGCGCTGCCGGGTTACATTTACCAATCGGCTTCCGATGCGATCATCACCACCGGTATCGCGGAAAATGATCCTCAGGAAAAAATTTCCGTCTACCCGAATCCATCGGGCGGAATTTTTACGCTGCATAATTCATTTGCCGGAACGTACGAAACAGCTGTCTTCAATTCGCTTGGCGCAGAAGTGTATCACAGCGTGACGGATGAAAACGACCTGCACATCGATCTCAGCGGCCAGCCGGCGGGAATTTATTTCGTGCGCACTGTGGCGAATGGCAACGTGTATTCCGTGAAGATCGTGAAGCAGTAAAAGAATACGGCGCCGCACTTGCAGGAAAAAATTTCCATGAAAAAAATAAAAAGCTCTCCGCTGACGGAGAGCTATTCATACCGGGACAATCGCGGAATTTATCGTGCCGGCCGTTCCCACCCGAGCGTGATCGTGGCGGAAGCAGGATTGCCGGTGGAGATGGTGGAAGATTGCTGTCCCTGGTCGTCATACGGACCTGCATAAGCTGCGCCGTTCACGCTGATGTTCGTGAGGTGAAAAAACTGATCATAGGCGCTTGACGGGACGCCCGAAGGAAAATACATCGGCGGAGATTGCGGAGCATTCTGCGACTGGCCGGAGTCGATCATGCTTGATACGCCTCCCGTGTTGGCCACTTGCTGCACAAGGACATTTTCGCCGAACGATTCCGTGCCGCGGTAAATGTTGATAGCGGTCGTGGCTGCGCTCATCGGTTGCCAGTTGACATTGACGCACCCGTTCTCCGCGGTGGGCGTCGCTTCGAATTCGAGACTGGCGTATGTTTCCCCGTTGGCATTGGTCGCCGTCACTATGTAGTAATATTTCGTTCCGGGCGTAAGCGTGCTTTTACCTGCGGATAATGTGGGCGCCGTTTGTGTGGGCGCGGTT
>DASTSF010000336.1:0-2739 GCA_035760825.1 Bacteroidia bacterium | reverse complement strand
ATTCAACCCGGCCTTAGCTACAGCATGATAATTAAACAGTCGAGCAAAGAGGCGGGCGAAACAAGTCTCGGATTATCGATCGGAACAGCATTCAACTCCCGCGCAGGTGTCCGCCAGCTTTCGATCAACACGGAGTTGAGCAACAGCTACCGGAAAGATCTTAATAAAAAAAGGGGAAACGATGAGCTCTATGCCGGAAGTTCGCTCGGCCTCTTTGGCACATCCTCTTCGTTTTCATTCGGCACCTATACTTATTCGCCCAAAGTTGACATGCCGATGAAAAACTTTTCCGTAACCGGGAATTTCAAATTCGGCGGAGAGTTCTTCGGCATTTTCGGCAACTATACGCTGGGCGGCTATTTCAGCACACAGCGACTCGAAACAACTTCCGTTTCCTCACCGGCTTACGGGTATATGAATTACGATGCGGGTACGTATAACAGCTCCGCGCTCATGGATTTCAACCGGGAAAACGACGGCGCCTTTTCGCAGAATACACCCGCGCTTCCGCTTACCAGCCTGACGTATGACATCTATTCTGTGTCCGGCCAGGGAGTGGGGGGAAGCTACCGCCCGTTCCGTTCCGATGTCGGTTTTGTCTATGACAATTACAATTACACCACCAGTGACGGTCTTTCCATCGGTGCAGAACTGGGAACGGCGAACCTCGTTCACTGGGGAGGCGACATCAGCGTGAACAGCACGAATACGTATTCGGGCTGGTGGACGGTAAATAATTCCGCCGCATCCTATCTCCATTTCAAGCCGGCTTCTTCGGCGTCGGATTATGAGCCATTCTATTTCAAGGAAGCGAATGAAAAATCGGTCGATTCGGATCCCACTTTTGTAAGCGGATTCGGTGGAACGAATGCAGAAAGATTCAACCTCGACCACGTTTCAAAATTCAACACACGCGCCGATGCGCAGCTGGTGGATAAATACGGCAATGTTACTTCCCTCCCATCGTCGAACACACGCAGGAAAAGAGACCGGCGCAACCAGGTCATCTACCAGCTGACCCGTGATGAAGTGGACGCCGGGTATGGTCTTTGCGATCCGGAAGCAGGCGCATACAGCGCACCGGGACATCACATAGCGGAAATAACAACATACGGCACAGACGGAATGCGTTATGTATATGGTCTGCCCGCGTATAATACCGAACAGGATGAAGTCACATTCGCCACCGGAGAAAAGCTGGACGGCAGCGGCGGCCACACAGGAAATTGCACAACCGGTCTCGTGGGCTATTCGGCAAACACGGATAATTCGGTTGATAACACGCTTGGTATCGATAATTATTACAGCCGGACTTCAACGCCTGCTTACGCCCATTCGTACTTACTGACCGCGGTGCTCAGCCCGGATTACATCGATGCGGACAATGTGAAAGGTCCCAGCATAAATGATCTCGGGTATTACACGCGATTCTATTATTCGAAAGTGGACGATTACCACTGGCGCGTTCCTGTGCAGGCAGATACCGCTACCTGGAACCAGGGCTTGTATTCCGACCCTAACGATGACAAGGGCAGCTACATCTACGGCAAGAAAGAATTGTGGTACCTCGATTCCATCGTTTCGAAAAACTACATCGCCATCTTCACGAAAGAAAACCGCAAGGACGGTTTCGGTGTCGTTGATGAGAATGGAGGAATTCAGACGAGCTCTTCGAAAGCGATGAAGCTGCTGCGCAAGATCAGCCTCTATTCACTGACCGATTATCATAACAACGGATCGGGCGCAGTTCCGATAAAAGAAGTGCATTTCGAATATGATTATTCGCTTTGCCCCGGCGTTCCCAACAACAGCGGCGCCAGCGAAACGGTGAACAGCGTTAATCTTAACGCGAATAAAGGAAAACTTACACTGAAGAAAGTTTATTTCACTTACCGCAATTCGAATAAGGCGCGGCTAAGTCCATACCAGTTCAGCTACAACTCGATCAACCCGTCGTATGACCTCAAAGGTTATGACCGGTGGGGCAATTACAAGCCGAACGTGACTTCCTGCGGGAGCACCGCCGACCTGAACAATGCGGAATATCCCTACGTCAGCCAGGACCAGGCGCAGGCCGACTCGTGTTCATCGGCATGGAGCCTGACGGATATAAACCTTCCGTCCGGGGGAAAGATCAGCATTACGTACGAGTCGGATGATTACGCGTATGTGCAGAATAAAAATGCGATGGAGATGTTCAGGATAGTCGGTGTGGAAGATGATTACGGGCACATGGATATGTCTTCGTCACCGGCGGATAAAATATTAAGCAACAGCGTGCGCAAAAACCGTCGCATTTATTTCAAAATGCAATCGGGATACAACGACATCAATTCTTATTTCCAGGGAATTTCCAGGCTGTACTTCCGCTGTCTCATGAGCTTCGATCCGAACACGGACAGGCACGATTTCGTTCCCGGTTATTGCAATATCGATTCGTATGGCGACACCACAGTTTCCGGGACACATTACGGATGGATCAGGTTGCAGCCTGTCAAGCTGAAGGACAGCGGCAGCAGCGACTACAACCCCATCGTAAAGTCCGCCATCCAGTTCGGACGGATGAATCTTTCCCGTTTCATCTGGGACCAGACAGCGGTGCCGGTTGAGAACGGGCTCAGCGAAGATGTGTTGAACCTGATGGTGAACTCCTCTTTTGTGAAAAACATTTTCGACGCGATAGAAGGTCCGAACAAAGCGATATGGGATAAAGACCGCGGCAGATCGATCACGGTCAAT
>DASTSF010000335.1:0-3309 GCA_035760825.1 Bacteroidia bacterium | reverse complement strand
TGGGGCCAATAATGATCTCGGCTATTCGCTCAGTGCAGACCGAACGGGCTGTGTATACGTCGCTGGTGAATTTGAACTGGACACAATTACATTCGATGGTTATGAATTGATCCCGGACTCCTCTTATACAGACCCCATGTTCATGGTGAAGTATGATCCGGCCGGCAATGTATTATGCGCCTCCCTGCTGGATTGCGGAGGTGGGGGAGCCAGCGTTTCTTCGGATCTTTTTGGTAATGCATACGCCAGTGGAGCTTTTAACTGTCATTCTTTTACTGTTGACACGACTGTCTTGGCAGCAAACTCTGTATGGGATATATTTCTCGCAAAATATCGCTGTGAAAACGGTGTAGCTGTTCCTGATCTTTCTTCTCCCGGTGAGTTTTCGGCTTTCCCTAATCCAGCGGGCGATTTTATCACTTTCCGACTTCCAGACCTTTCAACTTCCGCCACCCTCATCATTACCGACAACCTCGGCAGGGAAGTGAAGCGACAACAATTGAACGGAGAAAAGCAGGTGCAGATTTCCGTCGCGGATTTGGCGGATGGAATATATTTTTATCGCTTCACCGGAGAAAATGGTATTGTTTCAACCGGGAAATTCATCATTCAGCGTTAATGGCCACTACCTGGCTTTATTCCCTGACACGCTATACTTCTTCTATCAAACCTAAACGGCATTCTATATGGGTGCCGTTCGTTGCTTCCCGGACTACCGGCGGAAGAACGTTGCTCGTGAAAGTTGCATTCAGAAGATGTCCCCTATTTCCGAACCTGTGACCTCCATTGCTACCTCCATCGAAGCGGAACAAAACAAAAACACCCGGCAGAAATTCATCTATCGGGTGTTTGTCTTAAGAAGCTCCCCCTCCTGGGCTCGAACCAGGGACCCCATGATTAATCCGCCGCGGCGGATGCTCTAACCGTCGCTTCTCAAAAACAAAAAAACCATCCCGTTTTTACAAGATGGTTTTCATCGCTCCCCCTCCTGGGCTCGAACCAGGGACCCCATGATTAACAGGGATAGGGGATGAAATTGAAAGCCTGTCGGTTAGCGTTTTACGTTTGTGACAGCGGCGAACAAAAGATGCTTTTCAGGGTACTTCCGCGCTGAAATTCCGCGCTGATTCCGCAGTCTTCGAAAGGATTTCCCAAACGAATTCCAAGTTAAAACTTTTACGACGCACGCTGTCATCACTGCGCTCTTCCGCGGTATGTATCGGTACACGCGGCATTACTACTTAGTGCACCACATTCAATGGAATACGACCCACTCAATCGGACAATATACCGCAAACTCTGCACGGTCATTCCGAACCTGCCGGAACACTTGAAGGCAGGCACGGAATACGGCAAGTCTGCGCTTGGTAAGTCCGGTCTCATGGACTTGTCATACGACTATATCCTGGAGGAAAAGCCCGGCGAACATTTGATCGCACTTGGCCACCGTTACGAGCAAAACGGCGACTTGGTTCCCGATCCCGACATGGAAATCCGTGTGATTCCCATAAAGGAAATCGCAGAGGCCCTTTCATTCAACAATATTTTTCTCTATCAGCATGTCGAGAGCAACGAAAAGAAAAACGAGAAGCTGCAACGCGACCTCAACGAATTCCTTGACCAATGGCTTGACGCCTGTATCGCACACGGACACCGCATCGAGTTGTCGAAAGTGAAATCACGCGAAGATGACCTTGACGATTTGCGGAGCGAGGAACGCGAACCAGGAATAGAGCGGTAAGAAATTTTTTGCACCGCGGTGTCATTTCAAGAGGGATTGCGGGTATGTAAGCAAAAGCACAGGCATTATCAGTTCACGCACAAATCACCATGAGCACACAGCTCCCACAACCATTACAAGAAAGCCGCATGCGCTTTTCCGACTTCGATGCCGAAGACAGCAGCATCGCATCGGTGGCGCTCATCGATGGGCAGAAAGTCGCTGCGTATATCTACCGCGAATACAACGAAACGACCAGGCGCATGATGTACCGCGTGTACGACACGCACGGCAAGGAAATCTTGCCGATGCGCGCAAGCCTGCACGAACAGAAGCGCAAATTGAAAGACATGGAATACGACCTCTCGCTTGGCATCGGCGCACACATGCTCAATGAACATACGCGACCGAAACCGCGCCGCAGACGAATCGAGCGAAAGCTTCGAACGCTTGGCAGAGGTACGCGCAGCTACGGCAGATAACTCAACAATGCAAACCAAAACTCGCAACACATGGAAACGACAACGATTACAATGACCGACGAGGAAGCTATCAACCTTTATTTCCGCGACACCTACAAGCGCTGGCAAGACGGTGAGCCGTGCATGGACGCCATGGCCGAAATAAAAGGCGAAAAGGCAGACCTCAAGATCGGCGAAGTCATCTACCACCACAAAGATGGCCGGACGACTTACAGCGGAAAAGATTGCGATGGTAACGAGATTTTTCCCGAAACGCCATCGCTGCCATACGCGAAGCTGCAATTCTTCCGCCGCCGCCTCAAGTTCGTGAACCTGGCGAAAGCGCGGCAGGAGGAGCGGTCACTCGATCCGCTGCAATCGAAAAATTCGGAAATCATCGTCACGCGCACCGAGCCGATCCCAAGCCCGTACCAGGACGGCAAAGAGGCAAAAGCCGAAAAGCGCACGCACACGATCAAGCGCACTGTTTCCCGCTCTCAGAAAAAATCACGCGGACGGTGAACAAACATTTATCCATTCAACCCATATAACACACAGTACACATGAGTACAGAAAACAAAACCATCGGCTACATTTTTCCCGAAGCTGACAAGTTCCTCAAGGAAAAACTGCTTGGGATGCGAAAGACAGCCATCAAACTGTTCGGGACACTCGGCAGGCAGAACAAGCCCCTGCCCGACGACACGGACATCCGTTCAACTGTTGCAACGATCAAAGCGGGACACGAACATCTTTTTGCAGAAGAAATGCACCACATCAAGCCCGAAGTGCATCACGCCGCGTTCCGCTCGCGGGAAAAGGAAACAGACCAAAAACGCGCCGCGCTCGATGACGAAGCGGAAAAACTCACGCACAACATCATTACAGCCGAGCACAAAATCGAAGGCAAGACGCGGCCGAAAACACGCAAGCGAAGCCCGTGGGCGGTGGCGTTCCTTATTCTGCTTTACTTCGGCGAAACTGTTTTGAACTCGTTGGCGCTTGAGGTTGGCGGGGGAATGCCGATCTGGGCTGCTATTCTCGCTGCTGCCATCACCGGCATCGAAGCCGTGATCGCATACCGTATCGCCCGCAACATCGAACGGCTGGAAGCGGAAGGCAAAAAGC
>DASTSF010000334.1:0-5295 GCA_035760825.1 Bacteroidia bacterium | reverse complement strand
GTACCGCGGCAATGGCGTTTTCATCGGCAGCAATATCAGCTCGCGTTTCCAGCTCTGGAACACCTCCGGGAACGTTTACGCTACATACGGAAACAGCGCTCCCGACGATATACGCGGAACTGTTTTCATCACCCGCTCGCGCGCGATCGCAGGAACGCTGAACATCTGTTCCGGCGATTCAACAGTGCTTACCTCCGGCGCCAGCACTTCTGTTTCATTCCAATGGTATAAAGATGGCGTGGCAATTCCCGGCGCAAACTCCATTTCCTACACCACTGCGCAAGCGGGGCATTACAATGTCTGGGTTTCCGACGAATGCGGAGCTGATTCCCTGGGCACCGGCGTTGACGTTACGATCAACCCGGTACCTGTCGTATCGCTCGGCAACGACACAGCGATCTGTTCCGGCGGCATGATCACGTTCGACGCGATGAATGCCGGTGATACATACCTGTGGAGCGATGCTTCGACCGCGCAGACACTGAGCACGGGCATTGCCGGAACGTATTATGTGAACGTAACCGATCCGATCGGCTGCTCCTCCTCTGATACGGTGGTGCTGAACATCAACCCGCTGCCGGTCATTTCGCTCGGCAACGACACAGCTGTATGTTCCGGCAACATGATCACGTTCGACGCGATGAACGCCGGTTCCTCTTACCTGTGGAATGACGGTTCCACCACGCAGACGCTTATGACAGGAACGGCGGGAACGTATTTTGTCGACGTTACCGACGTGAACGGATGCAGTAATTCAGACACCATTATGCTTGGCGTAAACCCGCTCCCGGTGGTCAACCTCGGCAATGACACCGCGATCTGTTCCGGCAGCATGATCACGTTCGACGCGATGAACGCGGGATCTTCTTACCTGTGGAGCGACTCTTCCACCGCGCAGACGCTTATGACCGGTATGGCTGGAACTTATTACGTCGATGTCACCGACATGAACGGATGCAGCAGTTCCGATACCGTGATGCTTTCTGTCAATGCAATACCGGTTGTGAACCTTGGCAATGACACCGCATTCTGCGCGGGCAATATGCTTACGCTCGATGCCCTGAATGCCGGCTCGACCTATATGTGGAGCGATGCCTCCACGAACCAGACGCTCGACGTAACAACCAGCGGCAATTATTTTGTCGACGTGACGGACACCAGCGGCTGCTCTGCAAGCGACACGATCATGGTTACGGTCAATGCGCTTCCCACGGTAACAAGCAGCGCAACTTCAACCAATGTCTGCTTTGACGACGCGAACGTTTCACTGACGGGAACGCCTGCAGGCGGAACCTTCTCCGGAAACGGCGTCACGGGCAGCAGCTTCGATCCTTCCGCTGCCGGTAACGGCAACCAGGTTGTCACCTATTCTTACACGGATGTGAACGGATGTTCGGCCACATCGACTGTAACGATCACGGTGAATGCCTGCACGGGAATCGAAGAGCACACGGCCGCTTCCGGTGTTACGCTTTATCCCAATCCCGCCAACGATAAGCTCGTGATCACCGCAGCAGAAAGAACTTCTGTGATGATCTTCAACGCCACCGGCGATCTCGTCATGAACCTCGACATCACACCCGGAACACAGGAGATCAGCGTTGCGGGACTTCCGGACGGGATCTATTTTGTCCGTTCCACAGATTCGAAAGGCGCGAGCACACAACGGCTTGTGATCACACGATAACACAACAGGATATTACAGTTGAGCCCGGAAGTTTTTTCCGGGCTTTTTTATGTCTTTTCCCTCCCTGCTAAAATGTTAACTTTGGCTCTCATCATTTACATCCTGACGTATGCCTCCTGAAAAATCAACAGTGGACATTACCTTCAACAAGAACGAGGACACCGTGAAGCTGCTCATCTCCGCGATGGAAAAGCGTTTCGGAAAAGTTTCCGAAGGCGGAGGAAAATCCCGCATCGAAAAGCAGCACGAACAGGGAAAGCTTACGGCACGCGAACGCATCGACTACCTGCTCGACAAGGATTCGCCGCGCATCGAAATAGGCGCGTTTGCAGGTGAAGACATGTACAAAGAATACGGCGGCTGTCCCTCGGGCGGCGTCGTGGTGATGATCGGTTATGTGAAAGGAAGACAATGCATCGTGGTTGCCAATGATGCCACCGTGAAAGCGGGCGCATGGTTCCCGATCACCGGGAAGAAAAATCTGCGCGCGCAGGAGATCGCGATGGAAAACCGTTTGCCGATCATTTACCTCGTCGACAGTGCGGGAGTTTTCCTGCCGATGCAGGATGAGATTTTTCCCGACAAGGAAAATTTCGGACGCATCTTCCGCAATAACGCGATCATGTCTTCGGAAGGAATCCTGCAGATCGCCGCGATCATGGGCTCCTGCGTGGCGGGCGGCGCATACCTCCCGATCATGAGCGACGAAGCGATGATCGTCGACAAAACAGGAACCATTTTTCTCGCCGGATCCTATCTCGTAAAAGCCGCCATCGGCGAAACGATCGACAACGAAACGCTCGGCGGCGCCACCACGCATTGTGAAATTTCCGGCGTCACCGATTACAAATGCAAGGACGACAAAGACTGTCTCGACCGCATCCGCAACATCATGGACAAGACCGGCTCGTATGAAAAAGCCGGGTTTGACCGCATCGCTCCCGCCCCGCCGAAGCTGGATGAAAACGAGATTCTCGGCATCCTTCCCGACACGCGCGACAAAGCCTACGACATGCACGAGATCATTGCACGACTCGTGGACGATTCTTCCTTCGAAGAATACAAAGAGCTGTACGGGCAATCGATCCTGTGCGGACTTGCGCGCATCGACGGATGGGCCGTTGGAATTGTCGCCAACCAGCGCAAAGTGGTGAAAAGCAAAAAAGGCGAAATGCAGTTCGGCGGCGTCATCTATTCCGATTCGGCCGACAAAGCCGCGCGCTTCATCATGAACTGCAACCAGAAAAAGATCCCGCTCGTATTCCTGCAGGACGTCACCGGCTTCATGGTCGGTTCACGTTCGGAACAAGGCGGGATCATCAAAGACGGCGCGAAGCTGGTGAACGCGATGAGCAATTCCGTCGTTCCGAAATTCACCGTCATCATCGGCAATTCTTACGGAGCAGGAAATTATGCGATGTGCGGGAAAGCGTACGATCCGCGCCTCATCGTCGGCTGGCCTACTGCGCAGATCGCCGTGATGGGCGGATCGCAGGCAGCGAAAACATTGCTGCAGATCCAGGTCAGCACACTCAAGGCGCAGGGAAAAGAGATCACGCCCGAAGACGAAAAAGCGCTGCTCGATAAAATTTCCAAACGCTACGACGAGCAGACCTCGCCGTATTATGCAGCGGCACGTTTGTGGATCGACGCCATCATCCACCCGCTCGACACAAGAAAATGGATCTCGATGGGAATTGAAGCCGCGGATCATGCGCCTGTGACGAAACGGTATAATGTCGGTGTAATTCAAACCTGAAAACGGAACAGCGTTTGAAGAGAGAAGAGTGTGAAAATTCACTCTTCATTCAGATGAAAAAAGTACCCGCATTCTTTTTTCTTTTCACGACCTGCGTCTTTTCGCTTTCAGCAGCGGATGGACTTACCGAACTCAGGTCTTTCGGCGATAATCCCGGCAATCTTTCCTGCTTCATCCACGTTCCCGACAGTCTTGCGTCTCCCGCCGCGCTTGTCGTTTCCCTGCACGGCTGCGGTGAAAATGCAATGGATTGCGCGAAATATACCGGCTGGAACGATCTCGCCGACCGCTATGGTTTCATCGTGCTCTACCCGCAGCAGAAACTGGTCAATAATCCCAACGGCTGCTTCGACTGGTTCATGCCCGACGACCAGCAGCGCGGGAAAGGCGAACCGGGATCGATCGCGGAGATGATACGCACCACGGAAAAAACGTACCGCATCGACACGACGAAAATTTTTGTCTCCGGCCTTTCTGCGGGAGCGGCGATGGCGAATATCCTGCTCTCGGTTTATCCTGATATTTTTTCCAAAGGCGCCATTTTTGCCGGAGGACCTTACGGAGCTGCAGGCAACGCACCCGATGCATTCTCCGCGATGAAAGGCGACGTGCACAAAACGCCGCAGGAATGGGGCGACGACGTGCGCAATGCTGATCCTGCATTTCACGGTACGTACCCGTGCGTTCTTATTTTCCAGGGCGACAAAGACAAGATCGTTTCCCCGTCGAATGCAGATGAGCTTGTAAAACAATGGACGAACGTTCATCACACCGACACGATCGCCGATAAAACCGACACCGCCTTCAACGGAAATCCGCGCGTGAAAAATTTCATTTACCTCGATTCGTCCGGCCATGCCGTCGTCAGCTTTTTCCTGCTGACAGATTTCGGTCACGCGATCCCGGTCGATCCCGGAAAAGGAAAAGAGCAGGGCGGGAAAACAGGACTTTTTGCGAAGGACGTGGATTTTTATTCGATCTATTATGCAGCGGAATTTTTCGGGCTGACACGCGGTTAGTTTCCTGCCGGTCCTTCGATGGCCGGCATAAAAAAATACACAAACCCGCTTCCGGGCAACCGTATCTTTTCAATGTGCAATCGTTATAAACGGGCGTGCGGTCAAATTTCAAATTCCAGGCAACTTACCCGGTGAAGATAATTCTCTTCCTCTCCATCACGCTTTCCTGTTTTTCTGAGAAAGCAGTTGGACAATCTTCTTTCCGTTATCCCTCGTGCTCTCTCTCCGATTCCACCCTGCGCCCGGGTTCCAGGATCCGCACTTACAGCATTCGCTTCGCATTCTACAAAGATTCCCTGCTGGCCGGCGACAGCACGTACCTGGATTCAGTCGTTACGTTTTTCCGGCAGCACCCTCAATTTTTCGTTGAGATCGGTGTATTCGGTTCTTCAACCGGGAGCAGCCATCCCGACACGGAACGCGCATTGGCGATCGGCGATTACCTGCATGACAAAGGCGTTTCTCTCGACCAGTTTATTTGCGGAGGATTCGGAATAGCAAGTCCACTTTATTCCGACGCGGATATCAGCAAAGCTGCTTCGAAACATGCGCAGGACTCGCTGCGTGCGCTGAACCGGCGGGTAGAATTCATCATCCTGGACATACGCCCTGAATACAGGAAAACGTTTACGCTTTCCGATTCCACCGTCAGCGATGGCAGCGTTTTCAGAACCTGGGACATTTCATTTGACACCGTCACGCATTGTCATCTTACGGAAAACAGCCGGCCTGTTCTCGATTCCGTGGCGGATTTCATGAAGAAGCACCCGCAGGTTTCACTTTCGGTTGTCGTGCACGATGACGTTTGGTCATGGAACATGCTTGGAACA
>DASTSF010000333.1:0-6765 GCA_035760825.1 Bacteroidia bacterium | reverse complement strand
GGTCCGGCGATGAGCTCGGCGGCTTTCAGGAAAATGGACGCGCGGTGTTCCCAGGAAAGGTCCTGCCACTGCCTGCGTGCAGCGAGCGCCGCGTCGATGGCGAGCTTCACGTGCTCCTTCGAGCTTTTGTGAAAATGACCGAGCGTATGCTTGTGGTCATGCGGGGGCGCCAGGCGCACTTTGACGTCGCTGCGCACTTCTTTTCCGCCGATGTGCATGGGAATGTCGATCTCGGAGGAACGGAGCTGCGCGATCATTTTTTTCAGTTCGGCGCGTTCGGGTGAACCCGGAGCGTAGCTTTTAACGGGTTCGTTGTGCGGGGCGGGTACGTTGAAGAATCCTTTGGGCATCTCTCGGAAGTGAGTGTTGAATACTGTTTACTGGATGGAATCGAGATGCAAAGGTAAAGATGATTTTGAGTTAATGCTGCGGTGAACGGGATGAATGCATAGCCGCGATGGAGGCGAGCTCCTGCGAGCCGACAGCGGGAAGAGAGGAAATGAAAAGAGCAGCAGGTGCGCTGCAAAAGAATTACGCGATATCCTTCATTTTCTGCGCGAGCAGGTTGAAGAAATTGCGGAGCGGGCCTTCCACCATGGGGCGGATGAAGATGGGAATGTCGCCTTCGAAGATGAGCTGGCCTTTGCAGGAAGAGGGACCTGTGGAGGTGACGAGCACATCGAGCGTGAAAGGGAAGGGGAGCTTTCCGCCTTCGGAGACGATGTGGATCTTTTCGTGCGGTGTTTTCGATTCGATGCGCATGCCCACTTTCGCCATCCCGTTGATCGTGAAGCTGCACGTGTCGGCGGTCGACTGCCAGTCGGTAACCTGCGGCGGCATGAGCTTCTGGAAATTGTTGAAGTCGGTGAGGAAATTGAAAATGTGTTCCTGTGATTTATTGGTTTCGACGACGTCGCTTTCGATCCTGGACATGGTGGTGAGTGGGAAGTAGTTAGTAGGAAGTAGTGAGTAGTTAGTAGGAAGTAGTGAATGGTGAGTAGTTAGTAGTGAGACTTCAGATTTGATTACCGGGAAATTCAGTTTCCCCAGGAGGCTGGGTTATTCCGCCATGCTTCGAGTGTTTCGAGCTCGTCTTCGCTGACGAAATCATCTTTCAGCGCCTGGCGGATGAGGGATGAATAATCGGAAAGCGTGACGAGGTTGACATTTGCTTTTTTGAATGCATCCGCTGCGGTGGAAAACCCGTAGGTGAAGATCGCCGCCATTCCTTTCACTTCGCAGCCTGCTTCGCGCAGGGCATCCACCGCCCTGAGGCTGCTGCCGCCCGTGGAAATAAGATCCTCGATGACAACGGCGGACTGCCCCGGTTTGATCTCGCCTTCAATGAGATTTCCGAGGCCGTGCTTTTTCGGTTCGGGACGAACGTACACGAAGGGAAGTCCCATTTCTTCCGCCACGAGCACGCCCTGTGCGATGGCGCCGGTGGCGACGCCGGCGATGACATCGGGCTGGGAAAAATTCTGGCCGATCACCTGCACGAATTGCTGGCGGATAAAGGTCCTGATCTTCGGGTAGGAAAGTGTTTTGCGGTTGTCGCAGTAGATCGGTGATTTCCATCCGGACGCCCAGGTAAACGGTTGTTTGGGTTGGAGTTTTACCGCTTTGATCTGAAGAAGAAATTGCGCAACTTTCGCGGCAATCTCGGCGTTCGTAATCATATGGCGCAAATGTATAAAGTTTTCATCAACAACCATCCCGTGGTTTTTACGGACGATTCTTTTGCCGCGGAGGTTGCTGCCGGCTCCCTTTTCGTGCGCGATAATTCCGAGAAAGTGCTCGACGAGATCATACAGCTCGCCAACCGGTACAAGGATTTTTTCAATGTTATTTATTTCGTGACGGACGATCCGGAAAAAATGTTTCACACGCTGGTGTCGCGCTGCCGTGTGATCGAAGCGGCGGGCGGCGTAGTGAAAGATCCGCAGGGGGAAACGCTGATGATCTTCCGCCGCGACAAATGGGATCTTCCGAAGGGAAAGATCGACCCGGGTGAAACGCCGGAAGCGGCTGCGCTGCGCGAGGTGGAGGAAGAGTGCGGCATCCGCGGGCACCGCATCGTGAAAAAACTTTCACCGACGTATCACGCCTACATGCAGAACGAAACGTTCGTGCTGAAAAAAACATACTGGTACGAAATGCGCGTCGATGAAAAACTCCTGCTGACGCCGCAGGCGGAGGAAGGGATTACGGAGGTGAAGTGGATGGACAGGGCAGGCGAGAGGGACGCGCTGAAGAACACGTTCCATTCGGTGGAAGACGTGATGGCGGAGGTAAATAAAAAAGGTTAACGGTCGCCGGGCCGCTGCAGCGCGGGCTTTTTCGGGTAACAGATCTTGTACAGCATGAACTCCAGGTCGCCGGAAGGATTATCGGCGGGTGAAGCGTACAGGTTCCCGTCGGGATCGATGAGAAAACCGCTCGGCGTGGAGTAGAGGTTGTAATCGTCTCTTGTTTTCTGGCGGAAATCGTAATGGTAATTGGGCCAGTTGTATTTCGGGTTCGTTTTCAGGAATTTTTTCCAGGCGGCTGTATCATCATCCACGGAAACGCTGACGAAAACCACTTTCCTGTACCGTTTCTGCAGCTCCGACATATACCTGTATTCCGCCATGGACGCCGGATTTTTCGTGTCGTAGAAAAACAGGTAAATGAATTTCCCCTTGTACTGGTCGAGCGGATCGACGAGCTCATCCTTGCGCGTGATGACGAGGAAATGCGGCGCAGCCGTTCCGTTCTTCAGCTTCGTATAGTAACGCAGGATGTTGCGTGCGATGCGCCGGCTTTCCGATATTTTGCTGCGCACCGACGCCTGCTGCGCAATGGAGAGAATGTTGCCGGGATCGAACGCGGGGTTGTTGTACAGCTCGAACAGGCCTTTCAGCATTACGAGCTCGCGGATGGAATCGTTTTCCATCCATGGCAGGTGCTTCATGACGCCCATCAGGCTGTCGTAGCTGCCGCGCATGTTGATGGCGAATGAAATTCCCTCGCCTTCCTTTCGCATCGACCACCTGTAGAGGTAATCCTTGAAGAAGCTGTTGAAGAATTCCATGTATTCGGAATTGTGGTAATACACCGGCTTCCCGTCCAGGTATTTTTTGGCGAGCGTGACCTGGTTGTTGAACGTCGCGTCCTCTATCGAGGCCATGCTGTAATCCATCCACGGCTTGAAATAGGGATTTTTCACCCGCGCATACAGGCTGTCCATATGCGCATGGAAATCGTTCATGGGTTTCATCGATTGCTTCGTGACGAAATAAACGAACATCGTGTCCCACCAGGTGTTGAACCTCCAGTTGTAATCGCTGGCGAGAAAATTCATGTCGGTCGAATCGTCCAGGTCGATGGTGACGTTTACCGGCACTTTGTAATCGACGTTCGGGTTCAGCTGAAGGAGCGAATCGCGTTCGGGCAGCATCACCTCGATGTTCCGGCCCGGCTCTGCAAACAGGAATCCGTGCACGTTTTTGCAGCGCAGGAAAACGTTCGTCACTTCGCCGATATCGAACGAAAGCGAGAATTTTCCGCTGTCGCCGACAACGGTCTCTGCCAGCTTCTCTTCGGTGTACGTGATGTAATCGTCGTATTCCAGCACCTGGATGACGTTGCCTTCACGGCCGGGGGCTGTACCATAGATCGTGCAGGTGGAATCTTTCACCGCAGCGAAGGACGACAACGTTAAAAAAACACAAAAGACGGGAAGGGTGAACTTCATGCGCTGGTTTTTTCAAATCCTGTGCCGGAGTCAGCGGGTGAGGTCCACTGCGGCGGGAACGAAGGGGGATGCATCTCCGCCGTTCCGTACTATATCACGAATAATCGTCGAATTTATTGCGGACAGCTCGGGTGTGGGCAGGATAAAAAGCGTTTCGATCTCCTCGGCCAGTGACTTGTTCATCTGCGCGATCGCTTTTTCAAATTCAAGGTCGGTGGTGGTGCGTAGTCCGCGCAGGATGTATTTCGCATTCATTTTCCGGCAGAAATCGATAGTAAGGCCGGTGAAAGTTTCCACGGATACGTTCGCTTCTCCCTCGAACGTTTTCCGGATCCACTCCTTTCTTTTTTCGAGCGGGAAGAAATAGGTTTTGTGGCTGTTCACGCCGATGGCCACGATGATCCTGTCGAAAAGCGGGAGACACCTGTGAACGATCGATTCGTGTCCTTTGGTGAACGGATCGAAGGAACCGGGGAAAACAGCGATGTGCGGCATGTCAGTTTGTTTCCCCGAAGATACTGAAGTTCACTTTTCCGTAGCGCCTTCTTTCCAGCAGCTTCGACGTGTCAGGAAACACGAAACGTTCTTCGTGCTCCACGATGAGGATCCCGTTCGTGTTCAGCAGTGCGTGGGAAAACACGAGTCCCGGGATTTCTGCCGCCTGTTTCTGTGCATAGGGCGGATCGGCGAAAATGAGGTCCCACGTGCGCCGCGCGCGCGCAAGGAACACGTAGCTGTCGGCCTTCACGGTATGGATCTGTGAAAAATGAAGCTCGCGTGCGGTTTTCGAAATGTAATTCACGCAGCGGATATCGCCGTCGACGGAAGTGATGTCGCGGCAGCCTCTCGACGCCAGTTCGAAGCTGATGTTCCCGGTTCCGCTGAAAAGATCGAGCGCGGAAATTTCTTCAAAACCGAAACGGTTGTTGAGCACGTTGAAGAGACCTTCTTTCGCGAAATCGGTTGTCGGGCGCACGGGCAGGCTCGCAGGCGCGCTGATGCGTCTTCCTTTCAGCTCACCGCCGATGATCCGGATCATGAAAAATAGTGTAGTGAAAAAAGGTTCCGGAAATAATGCGGCGGGAACTGTTCGAATCCCTTCGTGAAACGCATCTCGGGCGGACGTGCGGAAAAATGAACGTTGCGCACGTACTTCCTGGCGAGCCCGGATACCGCGGAATCTGTTTCCAGCTCCCCGGCGATCTCCAGCTCCATGGTTTCCGGGTTCATCTTCAGCTGTTCGCAGCAGAAAAGAAGGTAATAGATAAAATCTTCCGGGGCGCGGAACGTGAACGTGTTCGCCAGCAGGAGCTTTCCTTTTTCAGCGATAACGATGTCAAGCGACTGGCCGTGAACATGCGCAAGCGCTTTGCGTTCCATGCGGTTCTTGTTCGCGGAGATGAAAGATTCGATCAGCGGCGTGAAATGATGACGGATGCGTACGGCCCCTGAAATTTTTCGCAGCTCTTTCTCCACTGAATTTTCAACCGCGTAGACGATGCGTGCGTCTGCATTGCGGAGAATGTCGTTCAGCACGATCTCGTTCTCATTCACCGGGTGGTTGAACGCAAGCATCTCATGAATGGCGCTGCTGTCGAAGAACGCCGAAGGCACGAGCGTGAATTTTTCCGTGGCGACCATCACGTCTGTTCGCTTGAAGCCGTTGCCCAGCCACGGATGCCCGGCGCGGATATTGCCCAGCTCCGCTGCCATTTTTCCCGGAGCGGGTTTACGGAAAACGTATTGTGCGAACGCGAGAAAATCATTCGTGATGTTGTCGAGCACGGCCAGCTCCATGGAAAGCGGGCTCACTTCGGCCACGAGGCAGAATTTTTCGGACTGCCCCGGATCGAAAGCGGCGTCGGTGAATTCAACGGTTGGAGAAATGGTGCGCTTCAATTCGGTCATTGCTGCGAAGGTACTACTTAAGTGATTAAGTGGCGGGAGGGGTTTATAGTTGGAAAGGTCGGGAGGTTGGTAAGTTGAAAGGTCAAAAAGTTGAAAGGTTGGAAAGTTGAAAAGGGGCTATCGTTCGCTGTTCGTTTTTTGCAGTTTGCAGTTCACTACTTTAGCGCCGTGAATTTCGCAGATGAAATAGTGAAGCAGCTTCCGTTCAGTGCAACAGAAAAGCAACGGCTCGCAGCGGATGAGATGGCGAAATTCCTTACGGATCCTGATCCGCACCGCATGTTCGTGCTGCGCGGGTATGCGGGCACGGGAAAAACCACGTTGCTCAGCGCGCTGGTCCGTGCGCTTCCTTCACTGAAAATGAAAAGCGTCCTGCTCGCACCGACCGGCCGTGCGGCGAAAGTGCTGGCGGGCTATTCCGGGAAGCAGGCGTGGACCATTCACAAAAAAATTTACCGCCCGTCCGGCTCCGGGGAAGGCGCCTATTTTTCATTGCAGGGAAATCCCTACCGGAACACGCTTTTCATTGTCGACGAAGCGTCTATGATCGGTGCAGGAAATCCGGAAGCGAACCTTTTTCCGAGCAGCGTGCTGGAAGACCTGTTCCATTTCGTCTACAGCGGAGAAAATTGCCGCCTGCTTTTTACAGGCGACACCGCGCAGCTTCCCCCGGTGGGAATGAACGCGAGCCCTGCGCTCGATCCGGGCTTTCTCAAAAATACATTTCGCGTACCGGTGACGATGACCGAAATGAACGAGGTGGTCCGCCAGGAAATGGAATCAGGCGTGCTGCTGAACGCAACGCGTCTCCGGATCGACATTGCGGAAGGGAAAAAAGAATTTCCGCAGTTCATCACGGAAGGATACAACGACGTGGTGCGCGTGCAGGGCAGCGAGCTCGTGGAACTGATCGAAGAATGCTACCGGAAATACGGGCCCGACGAAACGATCGTGATCTGCCGTTCGAATAAACGTGCGAATATTTACAACCAGCAGATCCGCGTGCGCATACGCTGGCAGGAAGACGAAATTGCCGCCGGCGACCACGTGATGATCGTGAAGAATAATTACACGTGGCTGCCGGAAGAATCGAAAGCCGGTTTCATCGCGAACGGCGACAC
>DASTSF010000332.1:0-5077 GCA_035760825.1 Bacteroidia bacterium | reverse complement strand
CTCCCATCTCTTTCTACACAACGCAGAGCAATCCCTGCGCATCATCGTGCAACGGTTCCATTTCAGTAACTGTGGCATCGTCGCCGGGAACCTACGAATACAGTGATGATGGAGGCACGACGTGGCAAAGCGGTTCTGCATTCACCGGGCTTTGTGCCGGAACGTATTCGATCGCCGTGCGCAATGCTTCAATACCGGGGTGTACTGCGTCGCACGTAGTGACATTGAATTCGCAGGCTGCGATCACCGCAACACCGGCCGTTACAAACCCGACCTGCTTCGGAAGCTGCAACGCCTCGATTCATGTTACAGCATCTCCTGCCGGGTCGTATCAATACAGCAAGAACGGCGGGGTGAACTGGCAATCTTCGGGCACATTCAGCGCGTTATGCGCCGGAACATACACAGTGGTGGTGAAAAATTCTTCCGGGTGTCTCAGTGCTTCTGTCCCGGTGACGGTCACGGATCCGCCGCAACTGGCCGCGGCTGTCTCTTCATCCGCCGGACCACTTTGCTTCGGCGACACGACAGGCCATGCTTCGATAAGCGCCAGCGGTGGAACGGGAACGTTGTCGTACAATTGGTCGCCGGGAAATCCGCACGGAGATGGAACGGCTTCAGCAACGGGTCTTGGCGCCGGAACGTGGAGCTGCCAGGTGACGGATGCGAACGGTTGTACGACCACGAACTCAGTGACCTTGACGCAACCGCCGCAGGTCAGTGTTTCGCCGGCGTCGCATTCTGACGTGCAATGCAACGGAGACACTGATGGTGTTGTTGTGATCAATGCGAGTGGCGGAACGGGAACGTTCACCTATTCCTGGAGCAACGGAGGAAGCACGAATTCTCTCAGCAATCTCGGCGCAGGTTCCTATTCCTGTACAATTACAGACGCGAACGCATGCACATCGACGTTTACCGTCAGCATCACGCAACCCCCGCTGCTCGTTTCTTCGGTGGTTTCCTTCAGCAATGTTTCCTGTAATGGAAATACGGACGGCGCTGCATCCGTTGCGGCGAGCGGGGGGACAGGAATTTTACTGTACGACTGGACACCGGGAAATCCTCCAGGCGACGGAACAGGAAATGTAAATGCGCTCAGTCCCGGTACATGGTCGTGCATGATCACTGACGGGAACGGTTGTACTTCTTCGCAAACTGTACTTATAACCGAACCGCCCGCGATCAGCGTGGTGGTGGAATCGACCGCAGGCGTGACCTGCAACGGCGGTGATGACGCATTTGCCGGCGTTACGGTTTTCAACGGGCAGGGAATGCTGTCTTTCGACTGGTCGCCGGGAAACCCCGCGGGAGACGGGACCAGCAACGTCACGGGACTTTCCGCAGGAACGTACACCTGCTCGGTTACCGATACGGCAGGTTGCACCGGTTCTGTTTCGCTGACAATAACGCAACCTGCAGCGGTGATCGTTTCCGCGAACGCATTTCCTGCTTTGTGCCACGGTTCGTGCGATGGCGCGATCCAGGGCTCGGCAAGTCCTGCAGGAACATACCTCTTCTCGATCGATAACGGCCAAAGCTGGCTGCCCGGCGGTTCGTTCAGTGGAATTTGCGCCGGAACTTATTCGGTGATCGCCGAAGACGCGGCCGGATGTACGGACACTGTGACGGGAATAAGCGTGCAGGAGCCTTCAATAGTAACCGCGGTTACGAATGTGGTTCCCACGAGCTGCGGATTGTGCAACGGGGCCGCTTCCGTTACTGCGTCAGGCGGCGTTGCGCCTTATTCGTACGACTGGATCAACGGCGGGCAAGGTCCGGACGTTTGTGCCGGAACATATACAGTGGTCATAAGCGATTCGCATGCGTGCATGGACACTGTTGTCCTTTTTGTTGATGCTTCCGTTCCGCTCCTGGTTGATTCCACATCTGCTGCGGGAACGCCTCCCCTGCAGTCGCTGGGAACGGCGACGGTTTATCCTTCGGGGAACGGACCCTTCGTTTATGCCTGGGATAATGCTGCGGGAAATCAATCAACACAGACAGCAACCGGTCTCGCAGCGGGAAGTTATTGCGTCGTTGTTACGGATAGCAGCGGTTGTTCCGACACAGCCTGCGTGAATGTGCCGGTGATCACGGGAATCGCAGATCATTCTCCGGGTGGTTTTTCGGTTTATCCGAACCCGTTCTCCGATCACATCTCCGTTGAAGGAAAAGGCCAGGTTCATCTTTCGGTCGTCAACATGACGGGTGAAACGGTTGCGGATCTCGGCGTGGTTGTCCTCAATGGCGAAAAAGAAATTTCATTGCCGGCCGGAATTCCACCGGGCATGTACTTCATCCGTATCGACGACGGAAAAAATAATTTCATGATCCGGCTGGCGCACGCAGACTGATGCGCAAATTTTCTCAGGATAAAACGAAGTGAAATCTTTTCACCGCATCAGGTACATTTTCCCGTACCCGTGATTGATGTACTGGTCGGCGCCGCTGTCGCGCTGGTCGACGGCTTCACCGTTCAGACGCGTGATGACACGGTAGAGGTAAACGCCGTTCGCGAGCGGGTCGCCGTACATGTCGGTTCCGTCCCAGTAATAATCCGTTACGTTGCGCCCGATGTGAATGTCGCCGAGCTCGTCGCGGTTGATCTCTTTCACCACTTTCCCGGTGATGGTCATGATCTGGATCGTGAACACTTCGGGAACTTCGGAGCCCGTCAGTGTGAACACAAAACGCGTGGACGTGCTGAAGGGATTCGGGTAATTAAGCACGTTCGTCACGGAAGGTTTGTTGATCACTTCGAACGTGATGCGGTAATCGTAAACGCCGCTTTCATTGTTCGAACGGTCTTTCGCCTGCACGATAAGCTCGTACGTTCCGTCCTCTGTGCATTGCGGATCGAAAAGGATCTTGCAGCTGTTGTTCGGAAGAACGGCGGGCGTGAAGATCATATCGGGTCCCCAGTGAATGAGCTGCGCCACGGTTTGCGATGGCGTTTTGAGGAACACGTTGAAATCGGAAGTGTCGTTCAGCGCAAGGAACTGGTTCTCGTCTTTCAGCGTGATGAGGATGTTCGGCTTGGCGGAAACGATGTCGTTGTCCATGATGTGCACGCCGTCGAACGTTACGTCGAGCAGCGGGTTGGTTTTATCCGTGCTCACGGTGAACGGCACCATCATCACGTTGTTGAAATGATATTGCTCCAGCTGCGAATTGGGATCACCGACAGGATTCACTTCCACCCAGAGCTGGTTGACGCCTGCGTAGCCTGTCGAGCTGAACGTAAGCGTATCGGGGAACCAGTGATAACCGTTGAACGGCGGCGCTTTCAGCTTCTGCGGCAGCGGATGCTTCATGTTGTTGCGGTCGACCACCCAGTAAGTGAGCAACAGGCTGTCGTTGAACGGCCACGGCGTTACGTTCTGAATTCCGACCACGAGCTTCACGTTATCGCCTTCCTGCAGCGTATCGCTGTGCAGGCTGAATGCGAGCGGCGGATTTACGGCAGCATCGGGGAACGGCGTATAAAGCACGTGCCAGCGATCGATCTGCGGAGGCGTGTGCGTGGTGTCATCACGTTCGCGCGCCACGAGGCGGATATAAGGATATTGCGCAGCGGGAACAAGCGCATTCAGGTTGTAATAATCGGTCGTGTCTTTCGGAAAACGGTGAATGAATGTCGCATTGCCCGCTGCATCATAACCGTAAAGATCGACATACGCGCTGTCGTTGTCCGGTGTTTCCGACGGATGCTCTTTCCAGTGGAAGGAACCCCATTGCATCGACGGACCAATGAGCGGCGACTGTACATAACCTTTGTACCAGTTCGTGATGAGCGTGTCCTGCAGGTGCAGCACCGAATGAAGATCTGTACCAACAAGTTCCGTTGCAGTTCCCGGAGCGCCGCCTTTCGTTCCCCAGATGAGGAAAGGGATCGTGTCCTGTATCGTTCCCGCAGCAACGGTGGAGCTTCCGATGGATTGCAGCGCAGAAACAAGCCCGGGTTCATACTGTGTATCGGAATGATAATTCTGGCTGTAGATGAGCACACGGTAACCGTTCGGGATGCTGTCGAGAAAATCGCGGATGTAACCGCGGTTCGTCGTGTCATTGTCGAAAAAGTCGAATGCATTCAGCTGCTGCATGCCGCCCACGCAGTCGAGGTAACCCTGCGGCATGTAACCGACGGTGTTGCTGGCATAGTTCCACGGGATCCCGCTCACAGGATCGATTACCGCGATCGTCACGCCGTTGCCGCCGAAGCCGAGCACGCAGGAAAAAATATGTTCCGTCGCCCCGTTCAGCTTGTAGAAAATATCGTTCCACTGCAGCGCGTACGGAAAAATTCCATCCTGCACGTTCAGGTTGATGATGTCGTTGACGAATTCGAAATCGCGGTTCTGCCGGTTGAGGCGAACGTACTGGTAGTTGTCGTTCGTGAACTGGAAAATATGATCCTGTCCCCAGCCGGTTTGCCCGTTGATGTACTGGAACGAGCTTTGTCTCCAGCGGAAAACATCGTTTGCCGTCAGCGAATCAGGACTCACGCGCCAGAAGATCACCAGGCTGTCGGTCAATGTGAGATTCGGTTTCCACTGCACGACGCCGCCAACGGAATTGACCGTGTACGATTGCTTGAACGGGCTGTTGAACAGGTCGGTCGTGTCGAGCTCGAAGCGATAGGTTTTCGCCGGTTCCAGCGGGTTCACTGTGCAGGCTTTCAGCGTGATCGTGTCCGACGGGATAACGGCGAAATCATACGGGTACACCGGGATGATCGCGCTTCCGTGAATGAGCAGGTCGACGTCGGGCTGCGTGGAATTATTGTCCTCGCGCATTTCCGTGATCCAGCTCATGTAATCGAGCGAGATGCTGATCTTGTTCAGTCCCACGCCGCGCTGCTGGTCGACGGGAATGGTGAACGAAAGCGTATCGCGGAATTTAGGTCCGCGCACCAGGCGGATATAGCTCACCGTGTCGCCGTTGGGGAACGTGCGCTGCATTTTCACGAGGAAAGAATCATTCACCGCGCGACCCAGGTTCGTCACTTTGGCGAAGACGGTGACGCTGTCCGGCTGTGAAACCTGGTCGAACCATACATCGGAATTCGTGACCT
>DASTSF010000331.1:0-7468 GCA_035760825.1 Bacteroidia bacterium | reverse complement strand
CCGCCGCACTGGACATCAGGCGGAGGCGCCCCGCTGGTTTACCTGCAGACACAGGCGTGGGTGATCGCGCATTACCTCTACACGTTCTTTATTCCCAACCAGCTGAGCGCGGATACCGACTGGACGCTGATCACGAACATGTTCGACCTGCGCATCCTGGCCGGGGCCGGCATCATCATCGCGTTATTCATCACGGCGGTGCAGCTTTCCGGGAAGAACGAAACAAAAGGGATTTCATTCGGCATCGCCTGGTTTTTCATTGCGCTCGCACCGACGTCGAGCATTTTTTCTTTCGCCGAAGTGCTGAATGATCACCGCGTTTTCTTCCCGTTCATCGGGCTTGTGTTTGCCGTGGCGAGCATCGCCATGCTCATCCTGGAAAAAACGGAACAGCAGGGAAAAAACATTCCCGTGCGCGCAGGCCTCTCCGTCTTCGCAGTCGTGCTCCTGCTCGCGCACGCCGCAGGCACGCATGAACGCAACCACGTGTGGAGCAGCGGTGAAACATTGTGGAAGGATGTGACGGAAAAAAGTCCGGACAACGGGCGCGGATGGATGAATTACGGACTTTCGCTGATGGCGAAAAGCGATTACGACGGCGCGATCGATTGCTTTAACCGCGGGCTAAAGACCTACCCGTATTATTCCTACCTGTACATCAACATGGGCATCGCGGAAAACGGGCGTAAAAACACGGAAGCCGCAGAGAAAAATTTCCGTTACGCGCTCTCGCTCGATTCGCTCAACCCGGAATCCTATTACTACTATGGAGATTTCCTCGTGCAGCATGAACGGATGGACGAAGCGAAAGCGATCCTCGAAAAAGGAAAAACGGTCAGTCCGCAGCACGAAGGCATCAACAACCTGCTCAGTTTATTCGCGAACGGCACTGTGCACACCCGGCTCGACATGGCGATCGATGCAGCGCAGAAAAATCCCACCGCCGATAATTACGTCCTGCTCAGCCTCGCTTATTACAACGACGGACAATACGCGCAGAGCGCCGGTGCCGCGCTGAAAGCGGCTGCGATCAATCCTGCCTATGCCAATGCATGGAACAATGCGTGCGCCGCCTACAACAAAATGGGCGAATTCGACGAAGCCATTGCCGCGGGACAGAAAGCCGTGCAGCTTGCCCCAACGGATGCGCTTTCCAAAAACAACCTTGCTTTTGCCTTATCGCAGCAGGCGCATTTCACGCAGCTCGAAGACAGCCTCCGGAAAAATCCTTCCTACACCGGCTATGTCAGCCTCAGCATGCAGTGGTACGCGGCAGGAAATTACGGGCGCGCCCTCGCGGCAGGACAGCAGGCCGTAAAAATAAACCCGGGCGACGCCACGGGATGGAACAACATCTGCGCTTACGCGAACGCGCTGCACGAATGGGATATCGCCATCGACGCAGGGAAAAAAGCGCTGAAGATCAAACCCGATTTCCAGCTGGCCAAAAACAATCTCGATATTGCGCTCAAAGGAAAAGGAACCCGCTAACCGTTATGAACATTCTCGGATTCAATTGTTATGGTCATGATTCCGCAGCAGCGCTGATGGTGGATGATGAAGTCGTTTTCGCCGTGGAAGAAGAGCGGCTCAACCGGAAAAAACATTACGGCGGAATCCCCGAAGCGTCGATCCGTGCTGCGCTGGAACACGCGAACCTCACGCTCGCCGACATCGATCACGTCGCGTTCTTCTGGAAACCGTCGATCTCGTATTCGAAAGTTCCCGTTTTCCTCCTGAAATTCTGGAACAAGGTTCCGCAGCTGCTGCGTGAGCAGCGCAGCTTTTCTGTGGAGGAAAACCTCGGCATGCTCAATTACCTGAAAGACATGAAACGTCTTCCGGGCACGCTGAAAAAACTTTTTCCTTCGGAACGCGAGGCGAAATTCCGTTTCCACCTGCTCGAACATCATTTCTGCCACGCCGCGAGCGCCTTCTTCCCCACCCCGTACGACGATGCCGCCATCCTCACGATCGACGGTGCGGGCGAATGGACAACGAGCATGTTCGCACACGGAAAAGGGAACGACATACGCCGTATCGGCGGTGTGAATACCCCGTATTCGCTCGGTGCGTTTTACCAGGCCATTTCGCGTCACCTCGGTTTCAGGCTGATCGAAGGACCCGGGAAGCTGATGGGACTTGCTTCGTACGGAAAAGCGGATACGGACGTTTACCGGAAAATGCGCAGCCTTGTAAAACTTACCGGCGACGGCGGGTTCAGGCTCGACCTGTCGTATTTCTGCTATCACTACACGCGGAAAACAGGCGTGACGAAAAAATTCACGGACCTGTTCGGCGCATCGAAGAGCGAAGGAAAAGACTGGAGCGGGCACGAGCTGGATGTTGCGGCGGCGGCGCAGCATATCGTCGAGGACGTGATCCTGCACATGGTGCGCACGCTGAAAAAAAATACCGGCTCGGAAAATCTCTGCATGGCCGGCGGCGTGGCGCTGAACAGCGTGACGAACGGGCTCATCGCGAAGGAAGGACTTTTCAAAAATATTTTCATACAACCTGCAGCCGGTGATTCCGGCACCGCGCTGGGCGCAGCGCTCATGCTCAACCACGGCGTGCTGAAACGGGAACGGAAATGGATCATGGAAACGGCGTTCCTGGGTCCGGGCTACGCGACGGAAGACTATGAAGCAGCGCTGAAAAAATCAGGACTTCCGTACGTGCGCACGGATGACTACTGCGCATTCGCCGCCAGGCAGCTGGCGAAAAACAAGATCCTCGGCTGGTTCCAGGGCAGGATGGAATTCGGTCCGCGGGCCCTGGGCAACCGCAGCATCATCACCTCGCCGCTCGGGGAAAACACGAAAGCCGTGGTGAATGCGCGCGTGAAGTTCCGCGAGCCGTTCCGGCCATTTGCAGCGATCGTCCTCGAAGAAGATTGCGGAAAATATTTCGACAGCAGCTTCCCGAATCCATATATGCTTTTCGTGTACAACGTGCGCCCGGAGTACCTCGGGAAAATGCCGGCCATCACGCACGTCGATAACAGCGTGCGCATCCAGACCGTGAATGCGACGGAAAATCCCGAAATGCGGAAGCTGCTCGAAGCGTTCAAAAAAGAAACCGGTTATTCCGTCCTGCTGAACACTTCGTTCAACATCAAAGGCGAACCGATCGTCGCTTCACCCGAAGATGCGGTGCACAGCTTCGAACGCGCCGACATGGATTATCTTATCATCGGTGATTTCATCGTGGGGAAAAAGGGAGATGAGGGAAGTCTCCGGGAGGTTTGAGCGTTAAGCCGGTTGCAAATTTTTTCCGTCTCCTTTGCATTAGTGTGAATCCGCGTGGAGATTCCATGACTGAGCGAAGACACGATCAATCCTTCCCTAATCGTTTTCAGCACCATGTCTTCTCAAATTCATTCTTGGAAATGTGTGCGATTTGTCGGAAATTCCCTTGCAAAGGCGCATTATGATCTACGATCATTACAGCAACGAGCGGTTTCATCTTCACCGAAGGATGCTTGACGAAGAGGAAGCTCAACGGAAAAAGAATGCAGACGCAAAGGGCAGGCCGGGATCATCTCCTTTGACCGTCAGCAATCCCGAAAACGCTTCCGAAAAAGAAGCGGATGCAGTTGCCCAAAAAGTAGCCAGTGGTCAGCGACTCGATTTCAGCACCCCGGTAACATCCACTTTCGCAATCCAGGCAAAAGGACAGGAAGACCTTCTCCCTTCAGCAGATCCGATCCGGTCATCGCTGAGCACGTCGAAAGGCAGCGGGCGGCCCCTTGATGATTCCGCGAAAATGGAAATGGAAACAACTATGGGAACTGACTTTAGCAACGTCAGGATTCACACCGGTGCAAACGCACATACTATGAGCGAAAGCATTAACGCAAGAGCTTTCACACATGGGCAGGACATTTATTTCAGGGATGGGCATTACAACACGCAGTCGAAGGAAGGAAAGGAATTGCTCGCGCATGAGCTGGTACACACGAAGCAAGAGGCAGGCAGCGATAATGCTATTCATCGCAAACCGGATGACAAATCACCCGACAGGGGAGCGTCGGCGGGTGCAAACGGGAGCTTCAATACTAAGACCGGAGGATACAGTGTCGCCGACGAAAATGACAATCTCAATGCTATCGCGAAACGCTTCAACACAACCGTCTATGAACTTCGAAAATTAAATAATCTCATTCCCACGGACTCTGACGACTTTGCAAAAAACAACGCCAATTATAAATTAAAAAGCGGGCAGGTCCTGAAGATACCTTCTTCAGCAACCTACGCGGGGAACGTAAGCAAAACACTTAATGCTCCCGCAGACCTTGTCGGAAAGCTGAAAGACCTGAATTACGATTGGGGAGCAACGACAGGGGTGCATTATGCAGCTCCTTATAAAGAAAATGTTGAAGATTATAAAAACGATCCCGTTAAGAATGCAAACCTTAAACCCTATGCCGATAACTGGCAGTCACAATTTGACTATGGTTATGCCAATGAGAATTACTGGCAGCTGACTACCGATAAGATCTATTACTTCCGCATCAAACCCGGGGTCAAGGCTTCCGAAGCGCTGAAAGCCTGGTTTAACGGGCTTACAATTGCCGACTGTGCTTCGGCAGTCATTGCTATTTATTATGACAATCTCAGGCAGGCACTGGGGGACGAACGTTTCGATGAAGTGTTTTCAGACATGCCCCCGTACAATGCCAGCCCTGACAGCAAAGCCCCCCTGGTAATTTCGCAATACACATCGGAGACCTATTTTAAACAATTCGTTTTCGATGCAAATAAGGAAAGAAAACTTGGAGCGGAAAACGATCGCCCGGTTAAGATCGGTGATTGGTGCTATTTCAACAATCATCCAGCTTACAAGCTGAAACATCCGGGAGGAAACTTCAAAGGGGAAAATGCGGTTTATGAAGGAAGGAAAACTTATTGGGATCCTGATCTGAAAAAGGATGTTTCAATGCAACTTTGGTCTGGATTTGGAGTGAGCCATGCTACGGAAAAAGAATTACGCGCAGATATGGCAGAGGCTTACAACTTTGAAAGGAATGAGGATGATTACAGGCGGATAATTATGGATATCCTTCCTGCACTGCCTAAAAAAGTCCAGAACGAAATCAATACCAGTAAAAGCAGCTATAAGGACATATACAACGATCATCTTGATTATATCCCTAAATTCCTGCAGGAAGGCCAGCATTTCTTTCCATCCTCTATTTTACCGGAAGACATTCTTAACGCTGAACCGATCACAAGTGACAAATATCCCATATCAATTCTTGCTACATTAAAAGTCATAGATGAACGGGCCCGGGCCATTTATTCCGCATCAACGAAAAACAAAGGTGGCTTCGCGCCGGAACAGGTAAGGAGATTGGACTTTGACGCGGCTGTTACAAACCTGAAAAAATGATTCGCTTACTGTTTTTATTTGCACTATTGATAACTGCCGCCTGCGGTCAGCCTTCCGCACACGAAACGGCTTCAACGGGTACGAAGTTCGGCGTCCGGTACACTTTCAAAAAATACGTAAATGATACTCCGCCGCTCAGCTATTTCGTGTTTGACATTACCCTTGAGAATAACAGTGATTCGGCAAGATGGTTTGTGCTGCCCGGCGAATGCGGCCCCGGAGATTTTCTCAGTAACGCTCCTTCATCCGTCCGCATCGGGCGGTACTGCAATGACAGCTGTGTATATATCGGGCAGATCTGGCATGACGAAGAATCTCAAAACTGCAACCTTATCCTTCTCGGACCGTCATCGAAAATTACGCTGCTGAATTTTGATATTGGTGATAAGCGCGGAGACAACGACAACAAGCCTTTTCCACTCACCACGCTCGTGTGCAGAAATGTGAGCATCGATTCCATTCGCTTTGAAAAATTCTGGCCCGTATCCCTTCTCTGTCATGGAGGCTATGACGTGGATTTTGCCGGATCGAATTCCCTTAAGCACCTGGATAGCAGGAAAGTTTCCCCCTTCGCTGCGCTCCGGTTTGACACGCTGGTTTCGCTGAATACAACCATCAGGCCCTGATAATTTTCACCCCGGGGAACATTTCGGGCTTCCGCCAGAACTTAAAAAGGCCCTGACGGAATGCCCGATGCTGATCTGAAGCGAAAATCGCAACAGGGCATCTTTTCCACTTTTTTTATTTCCCGGGCAACCTCCCGTCCACCTGCCGCATCTTATCATCAGCAGGCACTTGTAAGGTTAGGTATACCTGCACAATTTGATCTAACCCGGAACAGGCAAAAAGGGTAGCCTTCTTTATTTTGCCTGGAAATTCCGAAAGGAATTTCACCGGGTTTCCAAAAGCTGGTCCGGTTGGGAGAACGGACCGGCTTTTTTCTTTTGGCCGGCCCCCCATCACGTTACTGCATAAAATTCCAGCCTCGCCTGCTTTTGCACAGTGAGCAACAACTCAGTTTCCGTCGCGGTACACTTTTGAACCCGAAGCGGCCATGTGATACGGGTACCCGAAATGCCAGGCAAGTCCGAACTGGACGCGGAACGAAGAAGGATCGATCATGACCGCGTTCTTTTTGTTGAGCGTTCCGAAAGAGAACCAGGAAGGTTCAGCCCAGATCCCGAGATTTTTCACCGGCATCCATTCGAAACCTGCACCGGCCTGCCAGCCGATCGTGAAGCGATTCATCCCGCTCAGCTCGTCACCGCTGAAGGAAAACGTTTTTCCGGATTTCGGAACGGTGAGCGTAAGATCCTGCTTTGTGAGATAAGCGCCGTTGCAGAACGCATCGATGTAAATGCTGAAATACCGGTTCCGTACGGGATAGAATGCGCCGCCGAGACGCAGGTTGAAATAACGGTAACGCTCGTACGACTGAACGCTGATGTGGAACGTGTCGCCCTGCTGCGTGTTCGAATCATCTGCCGTGAACGAGCCGGACGGGAGCTGAAACGAGGAAGTGGCGGTATGGAAATTCAAAAGGTATTCGTGGTTGTGGTTGAATTTTAAATTGCCTGTTCCCTGCGGCGCCACATAACGCGAAGCGTTTCCCCCGGCGAGCAGCGCGAAATGACGGGAAATAAAATACCCCGCGCGCGCACCGAACGTCCACGTCTGCTGCCTGTCCGATTTCAGGGTTTGCTCGTCATACACATTCACATCGCCGCTTTGCGGATCTGTCTTCTGGTATTTCGGTGTACCGGCTTTTGCATTGTCGCTGATGCCGTCAAAGGCAATGAAAAATACCGGGAGAACGACTGCACCGGAAGAATCGGGACGTACAGCGGCATCAGTCAGTTCCGCGCACATTGTGCTGTCGTTCATCACGGAATCCTTCCGGGTTTCCTTCACTGCCATTGCCACTGAATCGGCACGTAAAAGTGAATCCTGCAGCAGGGCGGCTCTCTTTTCTTCCTGTTCTCCTGCTTTTTTCGCTGGATCATTTTTCAGATCGGGCGATACGCCGTTTCCATGGGAAGGCCGTGGCCCCACCAGCGAATCGAGCCGCAGGTGA
>DASTSF010000330.1:0-2692 GCA_035760825.1 Bacteroidia bacterium | reverse complement strand
CGAACGAAGGTCTTTCCGAGCTGACCTATTACACCGTTCCCGGTTCGCCCGAGAAAAGATTTTCCATTAAAAATTACACGACGGCAGATGGTCTCGGCAGCAACGTCATTCTTTCACTTTACGAAGGTGATGACGGCGTGCTTTGGGTGGGAACCGGCTTCGGCGGCGTGAGTAAGCTGGCACCGGGCTCGGCGCATTTTGAAACGTACAGTACGAAGGACGGTCTTGCCGGCGATGTCGTTTACGCGATCAATTCCGACACACACGGAAATATCTGGATCGGGACGAAGGAAGGCGCATCGCGGTTCGACCCGGCGACCAAAGTGTTCCGCAATTTTACCACGGAAGACGGTCTCGGCGGGAACAACGTCTACCGCATTTTCCGTGACAGCCAGGGAAAAATGTGGTTCGGCGCGCTCGGCGGATATTTGTCCGTCTACGACGGGAAAGGATTTACGAAATACGACGAAACGAGCGGCATCGTCCACCGGTTCATTCTCAGCATCAACGAAGACAAGGAACACAACATCTGGTTCGGCGCCTATGGCGGAGGATTGTACAAGTTCGACGGGCGGACGTTCCACAATTACACGACGAGGAATGGCATGACGACCGATTCCCCGTACGCGATCATTGCGGATGACGAGAACAACATCTGGATCGGGAACGGAAGAGGTCTCGATCGTTTCAATCCCGCCGACAGCTCGTTTTCCCATTATGGCCGTTCCGAAGGATTTCCCGGCGTTGAAGTGAACCCGAACGCGGTGGCGAAAGGACCCGACGGATGTCTCTGGTTCGGCACGATCATGGGCGTCGTGAAATTCGATCCGCAGGAAAACAGGAAGAACGAGATCGAACCGCTCACGTCGCTCATCGGGCTGAAAATTTTCATGCGCGACGCGGATTTCCCCGAGAATGCGCGATTCAGCTACGACCAGAATCACCTTACGTTCACGTTCGTCGGGCTCAGTCTTTCGAATCCTGAAAAAGTGCGCTACCAGTACAAGCTCGACGGCTTCGACAAAGACTGGTCGCCCGTTCCTACCGAGCACAATTTCGCCGTGTATTCCAATCTTTCCCCGGGCGAATACACGTTCGAGGTGCGCGCGTCGAACAACGACGGCGTGTGGAACAAGGAGCCCGTGAAATACAAATTCTTCATCCGTCCACCGTTCTGGCAGACGGCGACGTTCTACGTGCTCGTGGTGCTGTTCATCCTGTTCTGCATTTTCGGTTTCGACCGCTGGAGAACGACGAACCTGAAGAAGCAGAAAAAGATACTCGAAACAAAAGTGGAGCAGCGTACGCTCGAGCTTGCCCTGCGCAACGAAGAGCTCGCGCAGAAGAACAAGGAGATCACCGACAGCATCCGCTACGCGAAACGCCTGCAGGATGCCATGCTGCTGCCGAGCCGTGAATTCCGCAAAGCCGTACCGGATTCCTTCATCCTGTACAAGCCGAAGGACATCGTCAGCGGCGACTTTTATTTCTCGCGCATCGTGAAGAGCGGGGGAAAATCGCGTCTCGTTCTTGCCGCGGTCGATTGCACGGGCCACGGCGTTCCGGGCGCATTCATGAGCATCATCACGAACGACATCATCCTCCAGGTGATCGAAGGCCACGAAAGCGAATCGCCCGCGCAGCTGCTCGACCGTCTCAGCAAAAGCATGAGCGAAAAAATGCGCCACACGATCGATGATATCGTCGTCCGCGACGGCGTGGACATTGCGCTGGCGATCATCGACCTCGACACGCTCGTGCTCAGGTATGCCGGCGCATTCAACCCGCTGTACCATTTCCGCGGAAAGCAGTTCACCGAATTCAAAGCCGACAAGATCTCCATCGGTGTGCTGGCCGATGACATTCAGAAAAATTACACCGACCAGGAGATACAGCTGCAAAGCGGCGACACGGTTTATCTTTTCTCGGATGGTTATGCCGACCAGTTCGGCGGACCGCAAGGAAAAAAATTCAAACTCACCCAGCTCAAGGCGTTGTTCCTTTCCATGCAGGACCAGGACATGCCCGACCAGTTGCGCCTGCTCGATCAGACGATCGAAACCTGGAAAGGATCGCATGAGCAGGTAGACGACATGCTCGTGATCGGCGTGCGGTTTTAGGAAATGGACGTGAACTATTGCAAGCCCATTTTTTGCGATCATCGCTGCCTGTCGCAAGCCGCGGTCTGGTATTCATCTTTGCGAAAAAGTGTACGACCGGAATTCCGGTGCCGACGGGGAATGTGAGTAACAGGAATATCCCTGCCCGTTTTTGAAATTTTTTCATGGACTTTTGCGTTCCGCCACAGGTCTTTCGTGTTCTTCGTGGTTAAAATGGTTTTTAGTTCCGGGTCCGGTGTTCTGATTGTGTTCGTTTTTCTTCGTGTGCTTTGTGAAAAAGCGTCGTGTTCTTCGTGGTGAAAAAAATAGCGAAGATATTCCGATGGTTCTTTAATAAATTTCTTTGCGGACCTTTGTGTTCTTCGTGGTAAAAAAAAACAACAGTATGAATATCCTGTTTCGCAAGGCGGGTCCGGATGACGCAGCGCTTCTTCGGCGTTTGGCTGCAGAAGCATTTTACAATGCTTACGCAAAATTCAACATGGAAACGGACATGAAAATGTACATGGAAACGTATTTCACGGAAGAACGGGTGCAGGCAGAAATTTCCGACCCGCATTTGTATTTTCTTC
>DASTSF010000329.1:0-4009 GCA_035760825.1 Bacteroidia bacterium | reverse complement strand
CGGACGGTTCGATTCATCTCCCTGCTTTTCAAAAACACAGCCGGGAATTTTTTTCCATCTGCCCGCACATTTGTAAAATGCAAAAAGAAAGGTTTCACTGCCACAAAAATTCACGTACAGCAGCTTTTCCGCAGAATCATTCCCGAACAGGTTCTTCGTGAACAATTTCACCTGCATGTTCTGCGGACCTATCACCTGCGTCGTATCCCAGTCGCCGCCGCCCTCGGTGAAGAACGAAAAATTATCGAGCGTTTTTACCAGCTGCGTGCACAGCAGGAAATGCAGCTCGCCTTCCGACCGGCAGGTGCGCAATGCATGCACAATTTCAGGCAGGTCCATTTGCGCGATCGTATCACGGGAAAGACTGAAAGGAAATTTTTTCTTCCCGTCGTGCGAAACCCATTGACCCGTAAACTGCGATGAATCGGCCGTGAACGCCCCGTCGAAAGCGCCGGTCGTGTCCGTCTCGTCGGTAACGGAATAAAAAACTTTTTCGTCGAACGTATCGCGCAGCGTAAGCTCGTCGAAATGAACTCCGCCGGGAGTTGTTATCCCGGACAGGTAAATAGTCCTGCGGATTTTTTCATAATAATAGATCCCGCAAAACCTGTTCCGGTGCTGTTCCGCCAGCAGGCGGACGTGCGCCGTTCCGACGGTACCGTGAAATTCCACCAGGTTTCCTTCGCTGGTGTAACCCGCTGCGGACAGCTGAAGAGAGAACAGGAAAGCGACTGCCGCCGCGATAGAGTACTCCAGAAAAAACCGAATGTGCTTCGTGTTCATCCGAATGCAAACATGCAGACTTCCGCACTATGCCCTGTTACTGAACGGGCAGGTGCCGGTCTTTTTTGAGCAGGTGTAAAATCTCCCCGATCAGTACGTCGTGGAATCGGGGGTTGAGCCGTAGTAATGGTAGTACGTGGTTTTCGACTCGTTCGAAACGGGGTCGTATACTTTCTTCTCGTACACACGCACGTGCGCGTCGCTGGAGAAAAAGCCGTTGTGAATGTCGAAGTTGTACTGCAGGCAGGTCATCGGGGAGAGAACGCCTGTTGAATCCTGCGGCATATCGTCGTCGCTGCCTTCCGCTTTCACCTTATCGTATTCTTTCATGGCTTCAACCACCTTGTCGTAATAATCGAGGCGTTTGTACTTGTCGTTTTCTTCCCATTCCCGTTTGGCCTGGTCGATCTCGCTGCCGGAAACGAACGGATAGCTGTTCAGCTCGTACCCGAACCAGCGGAGCACGGGATCGCTGTCCGGCAGGTGATCAAGCCCGTTGTTGTAATATTCCACCATCGCATTATGGCGTTTCAGCTCCGCATCATCGAGATCCGAGACGTTGGAAACTTTGTTGTAAAGCGTTTTGAAATCCTCCATGCGGAGAATATGCGTTTCATCCATGTGCTTCTGGCCGGGCAGCATCGTGGTGGTGGATTTCACCTCGCGCTCATTGGCGAGCTTGTCGAGAATGTCATCTCCCTTGATGCAAAGCTGGTTCATCACTGTGATGTTCCCGATGAAAAGCGAGCTGTCGATGAAATGAAAATCCGTGAACAGCGAATCATCCGGCAGCTCCTCGTCCTCCGAAGAATAGCGGATCACCCACTTCACATATTTCGAATGCGTGGGATTGAGGAACATACCATACGTGTCTTTCGGGATAATGGAATCGCAGAGCACTTTTCCATCCTTTGTTTTCACGACAATGCGGTTCGTGGAATCGGATGCGATCGGGTAATCCGTAATAAAAGTGAACGGCGGAAGCTGCACGGTGTCTTTCCCGATATACATGACCAGGGATTGCGCCGTGGGATTGTCGATGTTCACGTTGCCGGTTCGCATGGTGTATCCTTTCGGGTGAAAAAAGTGGTACAGCATGACTCCCGCGAGCGGGAAAAAGATCGCGAAGAAAATAGTAGCGGATTTACTCATGAGGGCAAGGGTTTAGAGGCGTTAAGATAATTCAAATATTATGATCGCGAAAAAGTGAATCCATGCAACCGTCCGGGTGAATTTTTTACCCTAAAACTCCGGGGTTTGTGGCTCATTTCTTTTACCGCAAAACCCCGGAGTCGCAAAACAGGGCGTATGCATTCCGGAAGCGGGCAGAGAACCCACAGGAACACTCACCGCCCGTTTCCCTTTGCCAGGCAGCTCCTGACAAATCCCATGATCGCGCCGAGCGGATTTTTCTTCCGCGGAAATGCAATACGGTTTCCGTATGCGCAGAAAGGTGCGCTGCTGAGCAGGACGAACCTGCTGTACTTGTTTTTTTTCATGACCTGCCTTCTTTCTTTTTTAATCGGTTGCTGTTCCCGTATCGTACAGGAACGGTTTTGCGGCTTCCCGTTTCCGCCGTATGCGCGCAAGCGCGAGCTTCACCTCGCCTGATTCGTCCTCGCAGATCGAATGCTGCAGGGCCTTCTCCGCGAACCGCGTGGCTTCACCAAGCTGCAGCTGCTGCTCATGCGAAAGCGCGCACAGGAAATACACCCACGAATGCGAGATCCCGGGAACGGTTATCGCCTCGGCGGCGACGGCGAGCAACTGTTCATGCGCACGTGTTTCGAGCAGCACGTTCACCAGGAAATACCAGGCCGGTGTGAATCCCGGCGCAAAGCGTTTCGCATAGTACAGGTGCCGCCGGGTCATTTCCGCATCGCGCAGCTTCCACCACGCAATGCGCGCGAGCTGGTAATGTGCGCGGCCATTGTCCGGTTCTTCCTCGAGTATCTCGCTGAGCAGCCGTTTCGCTTTGGCCGCATAACCGTAGTCCAGCTTCTGCACCGCGCGGATGTATTTGTCTTCGGTCGAATAATAAATATCCATTTCAGTTTTGTTTTCTGTGTGACAACAGCCTGCCGCCGTTTTCATCCGGCGGCAGGCCCGCACGGGGCGGCGTTTCGGTTACCGCTCCCGCAACTCCCTGGCAGGGTGTGATCAGAATTGTTACAGCTCTTTCAGCGTTCATGATAACCTCCTTTCTTTTTTCAGTGTTTGCGTGTTTTGTTTTTCGCTCCTGCGTCCGCCATGCGCCCGGGCGCGATGATGATGTGCAGGATCAATATGAAAATGTGCATGGCATTTCAGCCTTTGTTCTTCAAAGTGTTCCGCACGAAAACAACGAGCGACGCGATGAAGAGGATGTTGATGATCATTTTGTTTTCCGTTTTGCTTTTATGCATTCGTTTTTCTGCCATAAAAAAACCCGGTCGTGCTGCCTGCAGGACCGGGTGCTGTCGGAAGGATAGTTTCCTATCCGCCGGGACATAGCAGTCCCACCCGGGCCCCAGGCAGACCCGTTGCGCTGAGCACGGCGATATTCGTCCGTGCACCGGCACTGTTTCTTATGTGCGTATGCAATTCTCTTTGCATGGTTCCGTATAAAGCAAAACACCCGGCGTTTTGTCGCCGGGTGCAGTGCTGGAAGTGTATGATTCTACCATGCGCACATTCGGCGGACAAGACAGGGAAGCTGCACTGCAGCTCCGGCTGTTCCTGCTTTACGATATGTGAGAATGGTTTTCATTTGATTTTTTTATTGAGCGGCAAATATAACCGCATGAAACAATACAAGTCAAGCGATTTCATTTCTTTTTTTGAATCCTTCTGAAAAAAATTACCCGGGCCATGCAAAGCTGCTTTCACTGCAGCACAAACTTCACAGGCTGCATCATGCGCACATTCACGGCGCGACCGTTCTGCTTCCCGGGCGCCCATGCCGGCATTTGCGAGATCACGCGCACGGCCTCTTTGCCGAGACCGGGTCCGCCGGGAACACCTTTCACCACTTTCACATCGCCGACCGTTCCGTCTTTCATCACGGTGAATGAAACGAACACGGTGCCCTGTACCCCGTTTTCCTTCTCCATTTCCGGGTAACGGATATTTTTCGCGAGGAACTTCTGCAGCGCGTAAGGTCCGCCGGGAAACCCAGGCATTTCCTGGACGTACGCAAAAACTTCCTCCGGCCCATCTTCATCCACTACGTGCGGAACAGGGTTAT
>DASTSF010000328.1:0-4399 GCA_035760825.1 Bacteroidia bacterium | reverse complement strand
TACATGTCGAGGTCCATCGCGGGAGCAACCGCAACCGGGCACCGTGCGGAAAGAAAAACCGCCGTCAGGAGATTATCGCTGCGGCCTCCGGCCAGCTTTGAAAGCGTCGATGCGCTGCAGGGCGCGATCAGCAGAAGATCGGCCCACAGGCCTGCTTCCACGTGGTTGTTCCATTCGCCCTTTTCGCCTTCCGTAAAATTCGTGAGAACGGGATTTTTCGAAAGTGTCGCGAGCGTAAGCGGTGTGATGAAGCTGTGCGCCGCGGGCGTCATGATCACGCGTACGTCCGCACCGGCCTTCACCAGCAGGCGCACGAGAAAGGCAGCTTTGTACGCTGCGATTCCGCCTGTAACACCGAGGATTATTTTCTTTCCGTTCAGCATGCCGCTATAAAAAGGAAAGACATGGCAGCCGTAACCGCCATGTCCGTAAAAACGTGCCCGGTAAAATTATTCCTGCTCCTTTGAAGGATTGCGGAAATAGACTTTACCCTCGAGGAATTCCTGTGTCGCAATGCTCGTCGGTTTGGGAAGACGCTCATAGAATTTGGAGATCTCGATCTGCTCGCGGTTCTCGAACACCTCTTCGAGGTTATCGGTGTGCGTGGCAAATTCGTTCAGCTTTCCCGTGAGCTCTTCTTTCAGTTCCGTGCTCACCTGGTTGGCGCGCTTGGAAATGATCGCAACACTTTCGTAGATGTTGCCGGTCACACCGTCAATAGCGCGTACATCGCGTGTAACAGTGGTGGGTTCTGCGTTGTTTTTTTTGAAGTCAACCATGTTTATCCGGATTGATTGTTATTTCTGGTTAGAGTTTATTTTATTGTCATTGGAAAGCTTCATCTGCAGCTTCTTCGCTTTTTCAAGCGTCATTTTTACATCGCCCGTATATTCGCTTTCCTTGTATTTGGTTAGAAAATCATTGCATGCGTCGATACAATCCTGAACACGTTCCGCTTTCTTGGCATCGATGCTGTTGAGCGCAAGATAGTATTTGGACATCGCGATCAGGTAATCCGATTCTTCCTTGTAATGCGAATCGGGATAATCGTGGTTAAAAAGTCCGAGCGACGTGATCGCCGCTTTGTAATCTTCGATATCGTAATACAGCTTCGCGTTCAGGAAAGCTTTTTTCTCCAGCTTCTTGTGCAGGTTGTCCACCATCTTGTTGCACTCACCGATCCGGGCCGTATCCGTGGGGAACATCTGGATAAAATACTGGAACTCTTCGATCGCCGAATACGTGTCTTCCTGGTCGAGCGAATACGGGGGCGAAACGAGGTAGTGGCAATAAGCGCTCATGTAGAGACATTCGGAAGCGCGCGGGCTGGTCGGGTACGTGCGGAAATACGTACGGAAAAGGTAGCTCGCCATGATGTAATCGCCGGTCTTGAAGTCGCAGTAAGCGAGGTAATACGCCACGCTTTCGGCTTTATCGGTGCTGCGGAACACGGAGTACAGCTCGTCGAACAGGATCTGCGCCTTGGTAAAATCACCTTTATTGTAATATTCAACGGCCTTATCATACTTCATGTTAAGGTCGACGCTCTTCTGGAGCTTCTGGAAATCATTGCATCCTGCGAGCATCGCAGCTGCAAGAACAAGGAATATGGCGAAACGTTTTACCATGAAAACAAGGCGCAAAGATACGATTTTCGGCTGAATCAGGCGTTTTCGGAAAGCAGCCTGAGTCCTTTTACATCGAGGAGACGTATCTTCTTCCCTTCCGTTGCCAGGAAACCTTCGTCGCGCAGGCTGAGCAGCAGGCGGATCGTGGTTTCGGTGGCCGTACCGACAAGTCCCGCGATCTCTTCCCTCGTGAGCGAAACATCGATGGTCTGGCCGTCATCGCGGAAACCGTAAGTGTCGGCCAGGAGCAGCATGACTTCCGCCAGCCGCGATTTCACAGGCTTGCGGGCAAGCCCGGCCAGGTGGTGTTCGGCATGACGCAGCTCCGCAGTCAGCAGCTTTATCACGGCATGTGAAAATGCCGCGTTCCGGTCGAGCAGGTCGAAAAATGTTTCTTTCGGGATGACCCAGACCTCGGTATCTTCCATCGCCGCCCCCGTGCACGAATACGTATCGCCGCCGAGCATCGCGCGGTATCCCATCAGGTCGCCGGGCTTCGCGAGGTGGATGATCTGCTCTCGTCCCTGCGCATCTGTTGTAAAGACTTTCACTTTCCCGGCATGGAGGTAGAAAACGGAAGACGGGGATTTTCCCTCGAGAAAAATGGCTTCGCCTTTTTTCACTTTACGTGACTGGCGCGAACGTCCGAACTCGGAAAATTCGCTCTCGCTGAGAATGGAGGAAAAATCGATCATGCGCAGCAAATTTACAACCTTCACCCGGTCTTCTTTCGTAAATGACGCAAGTCATACGCCTTCGGCACGTGCCGCAGGAACGACTTTCCCGGCACAGGACAGATGGACGGGATTCAGCCGGCGGGAAAGATCTGCAGTCGCATACGTAAAACCAAGCCAGCACAGAAAAACAAAAACGGCCTGCAGGTGCAGACCGTTTCAGCAGATCATTCAAAAAATTATTTCACCACCTGTTTCACAAGATCAGCAGCTTCCTGCAGGAGAATGGCCGAATACACTTTCAACCCGGAATCCGTGATGATCTTTTTCGCTTCTTCGGCGTTCGTTCCCTGCAGGCGAACAATAATGGGCACCTGGATGTTCCCGATATTCTTGTACGCATCCACGATTCCCTGCGCCACACGGTCGCAGCGCACGATGCCGCCGAAAATATTCACGAGGATCGCTTTCACTTTCGGATCGCGGAGAATGATCCTGAACGCCTGCTCGACCCGTGCCGCATTGGCTGTTCCGCCTACGTCGAGGAAATTCGCAGGCTCTCCGCCGGCCAGCTTGATAATATCCATCGTTGCCATGGCAAGTCCGGCGCCGTTCACCATGCAGCCCACGTTTCCGTCGAGCTTCACGTAGTTGAGGCCGTGGCTGCCCGCTTCCACCTCGGTGGGATCTTCTTCGGAGGTGTCGCGCATTTCGGCGATATCCGGGTGGCGGAAAAGGCCGTTGTTGTCAATGGTAACTTTCGAATCGACGGCGATGATCTTCCCGTCGGATGTTTTGAAGAGCGGGTTGATCTCGAAAAGGCTTGCATCAATGGCTTCATACGCCGTATACAATGCGCGGACGAATTTCACCATATTCTTGAACGCATCACCTGTAACACCGAGGTTGAACGCGATGCGCCTGCACTGGAAATCACGAAGGCCGACACGGGGATCGATCTCTTCCTTGAAAATGAGGTGCGGCGTTTTTTCCGCCACTTCCTCGATGTTCATTCCGCCTTCGGTGGAATACATGATGATGTTCCGTCCTTTCCCGCGATCGAGCAGGACGCTCATGTAGTATTCTTTCGGTTCTTCCGCGCCGGGATAATAAACATCCTGCGCAATGAGCACCTTGCTTACTTTTTTTCCTTTTTCGCCTGTCTGGAGTGTCACGAGCACATTTCCGAGAATATTCGCAGAGATGGACTTCACCTCATCCAGTGATTTCGCGAGGGCAACGCCGCGCTGCTCGGTCCCTTTGATCTTTCCTTTTCCGCGTCCGCCCGCGTGTATCTGCGATTTCACCACCCACCATTTCGTGCCGGTTTCCAGTGCGAGCTGTTTCGCAGCATCAACTGCCTTTTCAGGATTATCGGCTACAATTCCTTCCTGGATAGGCACACCGAAACTTTTGAGGATCGATTTGCCCTGGTATTCGTGAAGATTCATACGGCTGTTTTTTGGATGAAGGCAAATATATCGGGAATTACTAATTGGGAATTGCGAATCCCGATTTTGTTTTCACAGGAAGCTAACAATCGCTTTGCTATCTTTAAAGGTGAAGATGTTTTACAGAACCCTGTTCCTGCTTTTTATCGCGTACGGCTTTTTATGGTACGACACGAACCCGTTTCCGGGCTGGAAAAAACAACGCGTCCCAACGGAAAAGGAAGCGGATGACAGGAATTCGTCCGGCAACGACTGGCATGTTTATATCGCCGGCGGGAATATTCGTGTTGCCAGGGACAGCAGCGGGTGGCTGGAAGGTCCGCGGCCGCCTTTCGACCCGGACACAATAGGCGAAGCGGCGCAAAAAGACCCGTTCCGTATTCCGCCCATGGGTTGTTTCCGGCCGGTGTGCAGCATGCGCGTAAATGACGGATGGCTTTTCGGAACAGATCATGGGGAATGGGGCGGCTGCCTGCGGTTTACCGATTCACTGGGAAGGAGCACATACGAAATCGCTTCCGGAAATTTCAAAAGCATCATCAGCGTTTCGGGGCGTTTTTTTGTCGTTGAAGGACTAATGCATATGTCGATGTCCGTGGGAAAAATAATCGAGCTTACAGAAGAGAATGGAAAATGGGGCGTGGCG
>DASTSF010000327.1:0-2133 GCA_035760825.1 Bacteroidia bacterium | reverse complement strand
GGTTGTCCTTGACATTAAAGCGCAGCTTTTCCAGGAGCTCATCCTGCGCGAAAAAGATTTCCGCGAGTTCATCAAAACAAACGACTGGTCGCAGTACAAAGACAAATACGTTGCGCTCACCTGCTCCGCGGATGCGGTCATTCCCGACTGGGCGTGGATGCTGCTGGCTTCCGCGCTGGAACCGTTCGCAAAAAAAATCGTTTTCGGATCGACAGAAACGATGGAAACGGTTTTGTTCGATGAAATAATTTCATCGCTCGATATTTCAGCCTACAAAGATGCGCGCGTGGTGATCAAAGGCTGCGGCGACAAGCCCGTTCCGAAAACCGCCTATGTCGATCTCACGCGCAGGCTTCGTCCCGTCGTGAAAAGCATCATGTACGGAGAGCCCTGCTCCACCGTTCCCATTTACAAGCAGCCGAAAAAACAATAAAAAAAACGCCCCGCAAAAACGGAGCGTTTCTTTTTTTAGGAGGAACAATTCTATTGCGTCCGTATCACGCGCATCGTGCTGGTGTGCGCGGGCGTGACCAGGCGAACGAAATACGAACCGTCCGCAAGACCAAGCGCGTTGAAATCGAGCGTTTCATTGTGCCAGCCGGCGGCCTGGGTTCCCGAAGCAAGATTCGCGACTTTATTTCCGAGCACATCATAAACATCGAGCGACATGTTCCCGCTCTCGGGCATGTTGTAGGAGATCACCGTACTTCCCGCTGCGGGATTGGGTGTGGCTTTCAGCAGCTGCGAGCTGAAATCGCCGCGCTCTTCAAGTCCCGTGATCGTGATCACCTGCGATGTTGTATCCGTTCCGCAGGGATTGCTCTGGATGAGCGTCACCGTGTACGTACCGCCATACGTGTACGTGTGCATGGTCGGGTTGCTCGTGGAATCCACGCTTCCATCGCCGAAATCCCACATGAATGAAGTAACGTCGGTGTTGTTGCTGCTGAATGAAGCGGAATTCCCGGAAACGGACGTGATGTTGAAGCTTCCGGTGATCGGCATGTGCTGCATCGTGAGCGTGATGGGCACTGCAACCCAGTTGTTGTTGTCGTTCTGCTCGATGAAATTATTATCCGGATCGGTGATGGAAACGATGTAGTAATCGCCGTTGCACACACCGGAAAGATCCATGAACATGTCGGGGAGATTCTGATCGTAGATGTCGAGGTTGCCGGTGTAAATTCCCTGGTCAACACCACATCCGCTGACGAGACCGAACGGCGCATTCGGAACATCTGCCATCGTGATAACGTTGCCTGCCGAATCGCGGCAGAAGCCGTAATCGTTCGTGCAGTCGCCGAGGTTGATGAGGCAGAATGAAACTTTCGATCCGTGCGCAACAATGGGCCAGTTGAGCGGGCTTGCGATCGTCGTGTCGCGGACGCGCAGCGTGAATTCCGCCCAGTTGTTCACGTGGATGTGTCCGTGCGAAGGATGGTAGCTCATCGTGCCCGGCGTGAGCGTATCGTGGTACGTGATCGTATTTCCATTCTTGTGATAAATGCGCTGAACGAGTTTCTGCGTCGGGGGATTCCCGTTCGGGCACATCGTTGTCGTGCACGGCACGTTCACAGAATCGCACCAGCAGCTGTTGGAACCATGAATTTCCATCGGCCCCCAGCCCACGTTCGGCGTAGCGTTGCTCAGCGTGATCATGCCAGGTGTTTCCGTATGCTGCTGCGTGATGATGTCGCCTGAAGCGAGCATGTCGGGAAGAAGGTCGCAGTCCTGTGAACCATCCGGGCACTGGCAGCCGGCAGGATTGCTCATGGAGCACGGTCCGGAAAAGTTAGCGGGATCATGCGGAGGATTTGCGCAGAAACTGATCATTACCTGGATGATGTGACCGGTATCCTGCGGGGCTTCATCCGCCACGCACACACGCCACGTTCCGTTCGGGTCAGAAGCGTTGTTGAGGTTGTTCAGCGAAATTTCCGGGAGATAGCTTCCTGTGAACGGCGCTGTGCCCAGTTGTATGGACGTTGTCGCGCTCATCGAGAAAACGGTGTTGGTGAAATCATCGCCGCCGCCGCCTTCGTTATTGCTCAGGTTCACCGAGTCATTCGAAGGATCGATCAGCCAGATGTCGAGATCGCTGTCATACGTGTGATGAAGACTGACCGTCACGGA
>DASTSF010000326.1:0-4518 GCA_035760825.1 Bacteroidia bacterium | reverse complement strand
AACCTTGAAGTGAAAGACGGCGAAGTGCACGCCATCATGGGTCCGAACGGATCGGGAAAAAGCACGCTCGCCTCGGTGCTGGCCGGGAGAGAAGATTACGAAGTGACGGAAGGCGAAGTGCTTTTCAACGGGAAAAATCTTCTTGAGCTTTCACCCGAAGACCGTGCACGCGAAGGCCTTTTCCTCGCGTTCCAGTACCCGGTGGAAATTCCCGGCGTCAGCAACATCAACTTCCTGAAAACGGCGATCAGCGATATCCGCGAATACAACGGACTTCCGCCGGTGGAAGCGAAAGATTTTCTCGCCCTCGTAAAGGAAAAGCAGAAGCTCGTGGAGATGGACGGCAAGCTGGCCGGGCGCTCCGTGAACGAAGGTTTTTCCGGCGGGGAAAAAAAACGCAACGAGATTTTCCAGATGGCGATGCTGGAGCCGAAGCTGGCTATCCTCGATGAAACCGATTCCGGGCTCGACATCGACGCGCTGCGCATCGTGGCCAACGGCGTGAACAAGCTGCGCGACGGCAAACGTTCGTTCATCGTCGTCACGCATTACCAGCGCCTGCTCGATTACATCGTTCCTGATTTTGTTCATGTCCTTTACAAAGGAAAGATCGTACGTTCGGGCCCGAAAGAGCTCGCGCTCGAGCTGGAAGCAAAAGGATACGACTGGATAAAGGAAGAAAACATTGAAGCATGAGCACAGTGGCTGAAAAAAATCCGGTTGCGGAAAAGCTCATGGAAGGTTTTCCCGGGAAGCTTCCTTCCCTCAGCGGCGATGCGAAAGTCCGCCGGCATGCTGCCGACGTTTTTCTCGCCGCCGGCATTCCTACACGCAAGTGGGAAGATTACAAATACCTTCACCCCGAAGCGCTTTTCAAAAAGGAATTCCACGGGACGCCGTCCGTTTCACGCATGGTCACGGAGCACGATGTGAAGGAAATGCTTATCGCGCCTTCCGCAATCCGCGTCGTTCTCGTGAACGGGGTTTTTTCCGCGGAACTTTCCCCGAAGAAAAATCAGCCGGACGGGATCGTCATCATGGATCTGGCCGACGCGATCGTTTCCAGCGAAACAGCGAAAAAGCATTACGCGAAATATGCCACGGCGGAAAAGGATCCGTTCATCGCCTGGAATACCGCCCTGAATGAAGGAGGTGTGTTCATTCATTTCCCCGCCGGTGCAAAAATGCAGGAGCCGGTGCACATTATTCACATCGCATCGAACGAAGTTTCTTCCGTGTGCCACCCGAGAATTCTCATCGTCGCGGAAAACGGCTGCGAAGCGCTGATCATCGAATCGTATGAATCCATCGGCCCGGTGAAAACATTCACGAACGCGGTGACGGAAGTTTTTGCCGCTGAGCATACGAAGGTGCACCATTACCGCGTGCAGGCCGAAGGAGAGAATGCACACCAGCTGAATTCGCTCCATGCACTGACGCAAAAAGGAAGCAACTACTCGAATTATACCTTTTCTTTCGGCGGCGCCTGGGTCCGCAACAACACGAATGTCGTTTTCTCCCAGCCGTTTTCGGAAGCGCACCTCTTCGGCCTGTACCTGCCCGGCGGAAAAAGCGTCGTGGACAATCACACGGTCGTCGACCATGCGGTTCCCGACTGCATGAGCAACGAGCTGTTCAAAGGCATCGTGAACGGAAAATCCACCGCGGTATTCAACGGGAAAATTTTCGTTCGCCCCGACGCGCAGCGGACGAACGCGTTCCAGACGAACCGCAATATCCTTCTCAGCGACGACGCGACGGTGAACACGAAACCGCAGCTTGAAATTTATGCCGACGATGTGAAATGCTCACACGGGACGTCCACGGGCCGGCTGAATGACGAAGCGCTGTTCTACCTGCGCGCGCGCGGCATAGGCGAAGACAACGCGCGGAAGCTGCTCGTGCGCGCATTCGCAGAGGAAGTGGTGGAAAAAGTTGAATTGAAAGAATTGCGCGGCTACATCGACAGCCGCATCGATGATTTACTTGCCTGATCATGACCAAAACCGTCTCCCATATAATTCCCGGTTCCGCTTACGATATTCTTCAGCTTCGCAGCGAATTTCCCATTCTCTCCCGCCAGGTGAACGGAAAGCCGCTCGTGTATTTTGACAATGGCGCGACCACTCAAAAACCGCAGGCCGTTCTCAGCTGCATCACGGATTACTATTCGAATTATAATGCGAACATCCACCGCGGCGTTCATCACCTGAGCCAGGAAGCTTCGCAGGCATATGAAAATGCACGTGCGACCGTACAGGCGCATCTCCGTGCGAATTCCCCGGACGAGATCATCTTCACGCGGGGAACAACGGAAAGCATCAATCTCGTTGCGCAATCCTACCTGCGGAACCGCCTGCAGCCCGGCGACGAAGTGCTCGTTACGGAAATGGAGCATCACTCCAACATCCTGCCCTGGCAATTGCTGTGCGAAGAACGCGGTGCGGCGTTGCGCGTGCTCCCGGTGAATGACGACGGGGAGCTGGAGATCGCGCTGCTGCAGAAACTCTTTTCACCGAAGGTGAAGTTCTTCGCTTTCGCGCACGTATCGAATACGCTCGGCACCGTAAACCCGGCGAAAGAGCTGACGGAGCTCGCCCACGCGCACAACATTCCCGTTCTTATCGATGGCGCGCAGGCCGTGCCGCACATGGCGGTAAATGTAAATGAGACCGGCTGCGAGTTCTACTGTTTTTCCGGTCATAAAGTTTACGGACCTACCGGCATCGGTGCGCTGTATGTACGCGACGGGATCCTCGATGAAATGATGCCTTACCAGGTCGGCGGAGGAACGATAAAAACCGTCACGTTCGAAAAAACGGAATACATCAGCGGGCCGCTGCGTTTCGAAGCGGGCACACCGAACATCGAAGGTGCGATCGCACTCGCGGCAGCGCTTGATTACGTGGATGCGATCGGGATGGCGAACATTGCCGCGCACGAACACGAGCTGCTTGTTTACGCAACGGAAAAACTGAACGCGATACCCGGCATGCGCATCATCGGCACGGCAAAAGAAAAAGCGGGCGTGATCTCGTTCGTAGTTGGAAATCATCACCCGTTCGACGTGGGCACGATCCTCGACCAGCAGGGAATTGCCGTACGCACGGGACACCACTGCACGCAGCCGCTCATGCAGCGTTTCGGCATCCCGGGAACGGTACGCGTTTCATTCGCACTGTACAACACGAAAGAAGAGATCGATTCATTAATAACCGCGCTTATGAAAGCGGTGAAGATGCTGTCATGAAAACCGTGCTGCATATTTTTTTGCTGCTTGCTTCAGCCGTTTCCTGCAGGCAGCAGGTCGCACCGGCCGGTACGCTTACCGGGAAATGGTCGCATGAGCACGAGGAAAAACTGTTCGATGGTCCATGGGGCAACGCCAGGGAACATGCAGACCTTATCCTGAACGCCGACAGCACATTTTCCCTTCTCATAGAATGGGCGGGGTCCGATTTTCCCGGCGAATACAACGGAAAATGGTCGCTGCACGAGGACAGGATCATCCTGCACGACACGACAGCAAACTTCCACGGGGAGAACGACCTGACATTCCATGTGCGCAGGAACGGAACGTTATTGTGGCAGAATGAACGGGACCGGGTATTTGAAAAGGCAAAGAAATGAGCATCATTGAAACCGAGAACGAGATCATCGACGAGTTTTCGATGTTCGATCAGTGGGACGATAAGTACCAGTACATTATCGACCTCGGGAAATCGCTCGCGCCCATGGATGAACCACTGAAAACGGACGATCGCCTCATCAAAGGATGCCAGAGCCGCGTGTGGCTGCACACCGAGCTGAAGGATGGAAAAGTAATTTACCACGCCGACAGCGACGCGATCATTACGAAAGGTCTCGTGGCGCTGATGGTGCGTGTTCTTTCCAGTCACACGCCGAAAGAGATCGTGGATGCGCCGATGGATTTCGTCGACCGGATAGGACTGAAAGATCATCTTTCGCCCACACGCTCGAACGGGCTGCTTTCGATGATCAAACAGATGAAGCTGGACGCGCTTGCGCTGAGCGTAAAAAACAAATCGTAAACCGTAACTGAAAATGCCTGCCACCATCATAGCTAAAAACGCGGAGCTCGCGCAGAAGATCATCGACGCGATCAAAACGTGCTACGACCCGGAGATCCCCGTGGACATCTGGGAACTGGGTCTCATTTACGGGATCGACGTGAGCGACGACAACGAGGTGAAGATCCTCATGACGCTGACTTCGCCGAACTGCCCGGCTGCAGAATCACTGCCGCCTGATGTGGAAAACAAAGTGCGTGACGTGGAAGGCGTAAGAGCGGCAACCGTGGAAGTGACCTTCGATCCGCCCTGGGAAAAAGACATGATGAGCGAAGTGGCGCAGCTGGAGCTGGGGTTTATGTGACAAAGCTGTGAGCAATGAGATTACTACCGAAGTAAAGCACATCTCAACATTCCCGTCTCACTAAAAGAACATGGAAGAAATAAAAAACAAAGTAGCCGAAAGCGGGTTGATCACGATCGACCT
>DASTSF010000325.1:0-7338 GCA_035760825.1 Bacteroidia bacterium | reverse complement strand
CAGTAAGCCGAGGCTGAGAATGTAACGTCTTTTCATGCGCGGAGTTTTGATCAAAATTCAGGTGAAAAGGCCGTGCCCGCAACCGGTTCCGTGGAAAGTCTTACGCGGCCAAAAAAAAGCACCCGTTCCCGGGTGCCTCTGAACCTGTCAAGCCTTCCGGCTAATGTCCGGGACCTACTTCAACCCAAACGCCTTCTTCATATCCGCGATCGCATTGAGCTCTTCCCAGGGGAAAAGTTTCACCTTCACGTGCTTTTCATTCTCTTTTCCCTTATTGAAAATTTTCGTCACCGTTTTGCTTTCGCGGCCCATGTGCCCGTAGGACGCGGTTTCGCTGTAAATGGGTGTGCGGAGGTTGAAGCGTTTTTCGATGAAGTACGGGCGCATGTCGAACGCTTTTATGCCGGCAATTTTTTCCGCGATCTCCCCGTCGCTCAGGTCGACTTTGGAAGTCCCGTACGTGTTCACATAGAGTCCTACCGGTTGCGCCACGCCGATCGCGTAGGCCACCTGCACGAGCGCTTCATCGCATACGCCGGAAGCCACGAGGTGCTTCGCAATGTGACGCGTCGCATACGCTGCCGAACGGTCGACTTTCGAAGGATCTTTTCCCGAGAATGCGCCGCCGCCGTGCGCGCCTTTGCCGCCGTACGTGTCGACGATGATCTTGCGTCCCGTAAGGCCCGTGTCGCCGTGCGGTCCGCCGATGACGAACTTGCCCGTCGGGTTCACGTGGTAGGTGATCTTGTCATTGAACAGGTCGCGCACGCGTTTCGGAAGTTTTTTCATGACACGCGGAACGAGAACGCCGATCACATCTTTGCGGATCTGCTGCTGCATCTGTTTTTCAGAAGCGAAATCATCGTGCTGCGTGGAGATGACGATGGTGTCGATGCGGATGGGCTTGTGGTGATCGCTGTATTCGATCGTTACCTGGCTTTTGGAATCGGGGCGAAGGTATTTCATCTGTCTTCCTTCGCGGCGGATGGCGGCCAGCTCTTCGAGGAGGCGATGGGAAAGCTCGAGCGGAAGCGGCATGAAATTGTCGGTGTCGCGGTTGGCGTAGCCGAACATCATGCCCTGGTCGCCGGCGCCCTGCTCTTCCGGTTTTTTACGTTCAACGCCCTGGTTGATGTCGGGCGATTGTTCGTGGATAGCAGAAAGCACGCCGCAGGAATTCGCTTCGAACATGTATTCCGCTTTCGTATAGCCGATCTTCCGGATCACGTCGCGCGCGATGTCCTGCACGTCGAGGTACGCTTTCGATTTTACTTCGCCGGCAAGAACGACCTGCCCCGTGGTGACGAGCGTTTCGCAGGCCACTTTGGAATTCGCATCATAAGCAAGGAAATGATCGATGAGCGCGTCAGAGATCTGGTCCGCAACTTTGTCCGGGTGACCTTCGGAAACGGATTCGGAAGTGAAAAGGTAAGACATTGTTTCGCTGTTGTTTTTTATGGTGCGCTAAAGTACGGTTTTTTGCGATTCGGAACAGGTCGCTAAAAACGTATATTTAACCGGATTTCATTGACGAAACGGGGCACCGTTTTTGAAGTATTTCCTGAAATTAGCGCGATGAAAAAATATCTCTTCGTCCTGTTTTTGTTCCTCGTCCCGTTGTGCCTTTTGGCGGGAAAGGACGTACCGTGGAAAGAGGGGAAATTCCGGACGGCTTCATCGGGTCTGCAATACCGGATCGTGAAAGCGGGAAAAGGCGATACGATCTGCGGAACGGACCGCGTAACGGTGGATTTCGTCTGGTACAGGCGCTCCGATAAATCCGTCATTTACAACAGTAAAAAAGATTACCCGGGCGGGCAGGAGGTGACGATGAACGACCCGAACATCGTGAAAGGATTTGCGATCGCGATAAAGATGCTGAAGAAAGGCGGGAAGGGATATTTCAAGGTGCCGCCTTCGCTGGGCTTCGGGAAAAAGATGAAGGCCGGGGAGGATACGCTGCTCTATTACATCACTGTGAAAAAGATCGTGCACGTGCCGGGTGTTTCGCCGATCATCAATACGTCGAGCGATACGATCGTTTTTCATATACCGGATCCGGCCGACCAGTACCGCGGCGATTCGCTGTTCACGCTGGCGAAGCTGGTGGATGTGCCTTCGATCGTGCCCTGCGGGATGAAGCTGGTGATGGTGGCGTTCAGGTTCCAACTGACGTGGTTCGATAACGGTGTGCAGCGGAAAGATATTCTTGTGTATGTGCAGTGCCCGGAAAATTACGGGAAAGATTATTTTGTGAAAGGGCAGAACTATGTGCTGACGGCGATCCCGCTTTCGGAAAACCTGAAGGAAGGGAAGACGGTTTATAATGCGTATTCCGGTGAGAAGCTGGATGCGTATTATGGTTTGAGGGTGGTGAAGAAATAACTGCGGGGAAAGAATTCAACGGTTCAAAGTTTCGCCAGAACAAGTTGTGAGAGGAAAACGGATGTGGGGAAACTGCAAAATCCCAAACGCGTGGCATTTTTTTTCAACCACGAAGAACACGAAGCTGTTTCACCAAGGTCACAAAGAAAATCCGGGCAGGGATAAATTCGAAACTCCAAACCGTTCCGCGCTTTGTCCGGGCTGATTTTTTCTTTTGACTTTAACGGCTTTGAGGGAAATTCTTTTTCAGCACAGAGAATCACCGAGGTGGCTTCACGGAGCGCCACAGAGAATAACAAAACGTAAAATTCAAATCCCAGATCCCAAACGCGGGGCGGTTTTTTTCAACCACGAAGAACACGAAGCTGTTTCACCAAGGTCACAAAAAGATCCGGGCAGGGATAGATCCGGAATGCCAAGACGTTCCCACTTCGCGCGGACTGATTTTTTCTTTTGATTTTAACGGCTTTGAGGAAAATTCTTTTTCAGCACAGAGAACCACCGAGGTGGCTTCACGGAGCGCCACAGAGAATAATAAACCGGAAAATTCAAATCCCGGATCCCAAACGCGGGGCGGTTTTTTTCAAACGCAAAGGAGCACAAAGAAGATCCGGACGAAGTGAGCCAGTAACGCTAAACGTAAAATCCGAAACAGAAAACCGCCCGGTTATTTTTTCGTGAGCTCCTTGAAAATATCCTCGAGCTTCTTTTCTTCCTGCACCATTTTCAGCACCATGATCTTATTGTCGACGGCGAAGCGGAAAAGGTCGGGGCGGATATCCGTATCGGGTTTGGCAATGATGTGCCACGTGGTTTCTGAAACGGCTTTGAGGTCTTCCACGCCGTTTACGCGTTTCAGCGCGTGACGGTCGGGCGCCTTGTCGAACTCCACGATCACGACGATCCTGTTCTCGTCGGTCTGCATGAGCGTGGCCGTATTCTTGTCGGTTTTTATTTTTCCGTTGTTGATGATGATCACGCGGTCGCAGAGAATTTCCACTTCCTGCATGATGTGCGTGGAAAGCATGACGGTCTTTTCCTTCCCGATCTTGCGGATGAGTTCGCGGATCTCGGCCAGCTGGTTCGGATCGAGACCGGTGGTCGGCTCGTCGAGGATGAGCACCTTCGGATCGTGGATGAGCGCCTGCGCAAGCCCCACACGCTGGCGGTAACCTTTCGAAAGCGCGCCGATCTGCTTGTGCTGCTCCACTTCCAGCCCGGTGATGGAGATCATTTCCTTCACGCGTTCCCGCACGTTGCGCAGCTGGTGAAGACCGGCCACGAACTCGAGGTATTCGCGCACGTACATGTCGTGGTACAGCGGGTTGTGCTCCGGCAGGTAGCCCACGCTGCGCCGCACCTCGATGGAATTGTTCATGATGTCGTAACCGTTCACCTTCGCCGTTCCCGCCGTGGGCGGAATGAAGCACGTGAGGATCTTCATCATCGTGGATTTGCCGGCTCCGTTGGGACCGAGGAAACCGACGATCTCGCCTGATTTTACTTCGAAGGAAACGTTGTCGAGGGCGCGCTGCTCGCCATAGACTTTCGAGATGTATTCGACCTGGATGGACACGTATAGAAAACGTTTGTGATACTCACGAAAGTACGCAAAAGGGACGGAGTTGTTTGTTAACGTGTGTTATCGGGGAAAGGAGGAATGATCAATGAAAACGGGGAGACGGGAGCATCTTTCCGCGGCGTTTGTACATTTGGAACGTGAAAAACGAAAAAGGGCTTGTGATACGGTCCACCGGAAGCTGGTACACCGTGCGGATGAAGGACGGAACGAATACCGAATGCCGCATGATGGGGCAGTTCCGCGTGAAGGGAGTGAATACGAAAAGCACGAACCCGATCACCGTGGGCGACCATGTGGAAGTGGAAATGGACGGGGCGGAAGGCACGGGGCTGATCGTGGGACTGGACGACCGGAAGAATTACATCATCCGCAGGTCGACGAAAATGTCGAAGCAGACGCACATCATCGCGGCGAACATCGATCACGCCTACGTGATGGCTACGCTTATCCGCCCGCGCACATCCACCGGCTTTATCGACCGCTTTCTGGTTACGGCGGAAGCATACGGAATTCCCGCTTCGGTGATCTTCAACAAGCGCGACCTGCTCGACGAAGAGCTGGAAGATTACGTGCTGGCGCTGATGGAACTGTACACCGGCATCGGCTACCCGTGCTATTTTCTTTCGGCCACGCACGACGCAGACGTGGAAGAATTGCGCAAGGTGCTGCACGGGAAAGTGAACCTTTTTGCGGGACATTCCGGCGTGGGAAAAAGCACGCTGATCAATGCGCTGGAGCCTTCACTGGATTTGCGCACGGGCGAAATTTCAAAGGCGCACAACAAAGGCATGCACACCACGACGTTCGCTGAAATGCACGAGCTGCAGGGCGGCGGCTGGATCATCGACACACCGGGCATCAAGGAGCTGGGTATCGTGAACATGGAAAAGGAAGAGCTGTCGCATTATTTTCCCGAGATGCGCGCGCTCATGGGGAAATGCAAATACAACGGCTGCCTGCACGACAAAGAGCCCGGCTGCGCGGTGAAGCTGGCAGTGGAAAACGGCGAGATCGCGTTTACGCGGTATGAATGCTACCTGCAGATCCTGAACGGGGAAGAGCTGGAGAAGGAATATGATGATTAACGATGAAGCGTGAAAGCGGGAACCCGGAATTGCCATTGAAAAACTGAGTTATGAGAGTGCTCATTCAACGCGCAGCGAAAGCTTCCGTGACCATTGACGGAGAAGTGAGATCGTCCATCGGGAACGGGCTGCTGGTGCTGCTGGGAATAGAAGATGCGGACACGGCGGAAGACATCCGGTGGCTGACGCAGAAGATTGTGAACCTGCGCATATTCGGTGATGCGGAAGGTGTGATGAACCTGGCGGTGAAGGAAGTGAACGGCGATATTCTCGTGGTGAGCCAGTTCACGCTGCATGCGTCGACGAAAAAGGGGAACCGGCCTTCGTACATCAGGGCGGCGAAGCCGCCGGTAGCGATCCCGCTGTATGAAAATTTTGTGAAACAGCTGGAAACGGATCTCGGCAAAAAAGTGATGACAGGTGAATTCGGCGCGGACATGAAAGTGGAGCTGGTGAACGACGGACCGGTGACGATATGGATGGATTCGAAAAACAGGGAGTGATCTTCCGGCTCAGCACTTCAGGAAATACTTTTGGAAAACCGGCCTGCTCAATCTGCCGTATATTGCGGGAAACCATTTACGCGTGAGTGATAGAAGCGGTACCCCGCAGCCCGGGCGGACGAAGTTCCGCGGCGGGCGAGGAGTACAAGCGGATAGCACGACCGCCGGAAGGACTTCTTCCAGGCGGGCACGCCCGAACAGAAATTAGTTTGCAGAAACTGGCCATCATAGGAACGGGCATAGCGGGCATGAGCTGCGGGTATTTCCTGCGGAATGATTTCGAGCTGGCGATTTACGAGAAGAACGATTATGCAGGTGGCCACACGAATACCATTGCAGCGGACGAAGACGAGGGGAAAGTTTTTTTCGATACGGGTTTCATGGTGTTCAACCACGTGACGTACCCGCTGCTGACGAAACTTTTCGGGGAGCTGAAGGTGGAGACGAAAAAGACGAGCATGTCGTTCAGCGTGCAGCATGTGCCTTCGGGACTGGAATACTGCGGGTCGGGATTGAACGGACTTTTTGCGCAGCGGAAGAACCTTTTCAATTTCCGCTTCATCCGCATGCTGAAGGAAATTTCTCGCTTCAATTCGGCATCGGTGAAATGGATGAACGGTGCGCCGGATGAAAACCTGACGATCGCGCAGTTTTGCGCGGAGCTGGGTTTGGGGAACGATTTCCTGCACCGTTACCTTGTGCCGATGAGCGGGGCCGTGTGGTCGACGCCGCCGGAAAAGATGGAAGAGTTTCCCGCGCTGACGCTCGTGCGTTTTTTTTACAACCACGGCTTTCTCGGGCTGAACACGCAGCACCAGTGGTACACGGTGGAAGGCGGCAGCCGCATGTACCGCGATAAGCTGATCGCGCCGTACAAAGAAAAGATCATGACAGGAAATGCCGCGGTGTCGGTAAAACGCGAAGGCGGAAAAGTGAAAGTGGTTTCGGCGGACGGCGCAGAACGCATGTTCGATAAAGTGATCTTTGCCAGCCACGGCGATGAAACCCTGCGCATGCTGGCGGACGCGACCGGGAAGGAGAGGGCGCTGCTGTCGTGTTTCCGGTACGAAGCGAACAAAGCTACGGTGCACACGGACGGATCGGTGATGCCGCGCACGAAACGTGCGTGGTCGTCGTGGAACTACCGCATTACGCAGGAGGACGGGAAAGAAATTCCATCGACCATTTACTGGATGAACAGCCTGCAGGGCGTTTCGGGGAAAAAGGATTATTTCGTTTCCATCAACGGGGCCGGTGAGATCGATCGCTCGAAAGTGATCGCGGAAATAGATTACACGCACCCGCTGTTCGATGTGCCGGCGATGCGTGCGCAGAAGGAGTTGCCGTTGCTGAATGAAAGCGGGCCGGTGTATTTCTGCGGAAGTTATTTCCGTTACGGCTTCCATGAAGATGCGCTGTTGTCGTCGGTGATGTTGTGCGAAAAGCTGACGGGAAGGAAGGTGCTTTGAAAGATTTTGAAATGAAAAGATGAACGGATTGAAGGATTGGCTATGAGGTCATTTTTGTACAGGGCGAACGTAATGCATAACCGGCTGGGGCCGAAGAAGCACCGTTTCCATTACAGCGTGTTCATGTTCTGCCTGGACCTGGATGCGCTGGATGAGGATCTGCGGGAAATTTCGCTGGTGAAGCGCAACCGGTTCTCGCTTTTTTCCTTTTACGACAAAGACCACGTGGTGAATGAGCAGGGGACGCAAAATGCCGGTAACGGCGTGAGAAGCGAGCTGGATTTTTTCCTGCGGAAGAACGGGATGGAAAAACC
>DASTSF010000324.1:0-2557 GCA_035760825.1 Bacteroidia bacterium | reverse complement strand
CTGTAAGCGATTCGTTTTTCACTGTCTTTGACGCCACGGAAATTCCCGACTCGACCGCAATCCTTTCCCGCGGCACGATGTCCGTCACCCGGCCGCTCATGTCGCAAAGCACGTCAACCGTGTATTCTTTTCCTTTCAGCCTGGGCTGAAGAATGAACTCCTCTTCACCGGCTTCCGAAAGAACAGCCGAAATTTCTTCTTTCGTATTCCGGATAAATTTCACCCCGCTGCTTCCCCTGCCTTTCGACGGTTTGAAAACCAATTCTCCAGGCCCGAATCCAGGAATGACAGAACCCTTGTATGCGAAAGGCATCACCGGGAAATTATTTTCAGAAAGAAATATATTCAGCTTCGCTTTATCTGTGACTATCCTGAGCGTTTCAGCGACCGGGTGAAAGAGAAAGCATCCCATCGCCGTGAATTGATCTTCCGCGGAGGCGAGAAGCGCTATCTCATTTTCAGGACCGGAAATGATCCAGTCCGCTTTTTCCATACCGGCAATGGCAATAATTTCCCGGATCACTTTGTCGCGCGTACTTTCTGATGATCGCGAAACCAGGTGGAACGAATCCACGAGGTGACGCCCGGCACTTTTATCCGTAAGATCCATGCCGGCTATCCTGAATCCATTCTCCCTGAGCAGGTTGATGATACCGGCGGAAGGCAATGAAGAAACCGCGGAACGGACAATGGTCACCTGTTTTTTCATAGGGCGATCTTCTCGTTTTTCAGGAATTTCCTCCCCGCCTTCTTCCCGATCACGCTTTTCCATTTCATCGGGCTCAGCCCGTCGCCGGGTCGCCTGACCGCAAGATTTTCACTTGTGAAAATTTCACCGGCTTCAATGTCGCGCGCGGCGACAATGCTTTTGCGCGCAACGGAAATATTTTTCATTTCGGAAGGCGAAGGTTTCTTCACACCGTCGCCCATCGCTTTTTCGATGTTGCGGATCGCCTTCACCATTGCGGAAAATTCCGCCGGATCGAGCGACGCCTTGTGATCCGGGCCGGGAAGCGTTTTATCGAGCGTAAGGTGCTTCTCGATGATCGTCGCACCGAGCGCCACCGCAGCCACCGGGACCTCGATCCCTTCCGTGTGATCAGAATAGCCCGCTGCCACACCGAACTTTTCCCGGATGCTGATCATCGCGTTCAGGTTCACGTCTTCCATCGGCGTGGGATATTCCGTGTTGCAATGCAGCACGGTTATGTCGTCAATGCGCACGCCGCCTTTCCGCAGCACGTCAAGCGCTTCACCAATTTCGTCCATCGTGCTCATGCCCGTGGAAAGGATGACTTTTTTCCCTGCCGCGGCGATCATTTCGAGGTACGGAAGGTTCGTTATTTCGCCGGATGGTATTTTGAAAAAATCGGGGTCGAACTTTTTCAGCAGCTCCACGCTTTCATGGTCGAACGCAGTGGACAGGAACCTGATCTTCTTTTTCGCGCAAGAAGCCGCAAGCATTTCATGCGCTTCTTCGCCGAGCTCGAGCTTTTTCAGCATCGCGAACTGGGAATCATTTTCACCCGTATTCTTCACCTGGTATTCCGCTTTTTTTGCACCGGGACTTACCAGCAGTTCCGTTTTGAACGTCTGGAACTTCACGTAATCCGCACCTGCCTCCGCCGCCGCATCGACGAGCTTTTTCGCCAGCTCCATATCACCGTTGTGATTGACGCCCGCCTCCGCTATGATGATCACGTGCTTCATTTCGTTTTTTTCATTCGCGCCGAGCTGGGAATGTTCACCAGCCTGTCGTCGAGCCATTCCGCGTTACCGAGATCTCCCTTCATCGCGTCTTTGAACATTTCCAGCTGGTTCATCAGCTTCCAGGCGGGACGCGTCATCACGCCATTATCGTTCGTATAGGTGAGAAACTCATCGCGCTCTTTCCGGTCATTCAGCAAAAGCGGGAACAGCCAGCAATTGGAACGGACGCCGGGCAGCTCGCTTACGAACGGCACGCCCATTTTCGTAAAAAATTCCCGGTAAGCAGCCGTCGTTTCACGCTTGTCGGCGATGAATACTTCAAGCTGTTCCATCTGCGCGCAGGCAAGAGCCGCGTTGATATTCGGCAAACGGTAATTGTAACCTATTGCGTCATGCACGAATTCCCAGCGGTGCGGAACTTTCGCCTGCGTGGTGAGGTGTTTCGCTTTTTTCGCGAGCGCTTCATTATCCGTAACGATGGCGCCGCCGCCGCCGCACGTGACCGTCTTGTTCCCGTTGAAGCTGTATACGCCGAGCAGGCCAAATGTACCGGTGTGTTTTCCGTCCACCGTCGTGCCGAGCGATTCCGCAGCGTCTTCGACGAGCGGAATTTTATACCGTTCGCACAGCTGCGTGAGCTCTTTTATCCGCAGCGCCTGCCCGAAGCTGTGCATGGGAACGCAGGCCGCGATGCGCCGGTTCGTTTTTTTCAGGTAAGCGCCGTCGTCGCGGATCTCCGCATTCGCGGAAAGATATTCTTCCATCTTCGCCGGCGACAATCCCATCGTGTCGCGGTCGACATCAATGAAAAGATGATCCGCGCCGATATAGGAAATGGCGTTGCACG
>DASTSF010000323.1:0-2455 GCA_035760825.1 Bacteroidia bacterium | reverse complement strand
GCGTGAATACGACATAAAATAACCGGACCACCGGCCAGCCATAATCGGGAGTGAAAAGATTGCCCAATATGAGTATGAAGGACAAAACCATTTGAATAAAAACCAGGAACAAGACCGAAAGGAAAACCCAATTCAATACGCGGTTGCTTCTTTGATTCCCTTTGGAAAAAGAATACCCCATGTATAGAAAATAGATGTTGAGAACTGTAAATGCCAGGGTGAACGCGTTAAATTTCAAAGCCAGCATCGCCAGGCCGGTTAGGATGGCAGCCCCATAGATATAGAGATAATACCTGCCGGCAGCCTTATGTAGTTTGCTCCCTTTGGGAACTGCTCCAATTGCAATGATCCCGGCAAGCATAGCCAGGGACGCCAGTGAGGCGTGTATAACTGTGAACAAGGAGTATGTATTCATTTATGATCGGGATTAGAGAGAGTTTAAAAATATAAATTTCTATGTATGGGGAAAGATACTCATTAAAAAAACGTAATGGCCTTAGAACACGGCTGTCGCAGATTCGCGGAAAAATTTTAAATAGCGCAGCGCTTCATCTGATTCTGACAATGGGAGAAATGGGATCATGCAGGGAATCCCTCTCTCTCTGCCAATGAAACAAAGGCCCCGCACTGCGGGGTTTTGTTTTTAGGGTGAGCGAATCAAACTTGTTTGTATTCGCGAGGCAAAAAACAAAAACCGTTTGCCTCCATTCCTGTCCCGGAAATAGAGGGCATTATTTTTCCTCCTCCCCCGCATCACGCGCTTCCCGCCTTCCACTTACGCATTGCAGGCAACCGCCTGTCAGGTTCCGGTTCCGGCCTTACCGTTATGCTGCGGTTTTTCGTAACTTTGAGTGTATAATTTTGCCGGGACAATGTGTCCATCCCCCTCGTACTCCGGCCTGTCAAACAGGTTCATCATGAAAAAGCTTCTGATTCTTTCCGCGCTTCTGATATCGGGCTCTTTGCTGCACGCCCGGGAAATTACCGCCAACCTCACGTGGTGCGCATTCAACACGGCTGACAATCATCCGTACGTGGAAACCTACATGTCGGTCGTGGGGAATTCGGTGGTTTACCAGAAAAACACCAATGGAAAATACCAGGCTTCGGTCGATGTTTTCCTCACCTTCACGCAGGACGACTCCATCAAGTCGGTGAAACGTTATATCCTCAACAGCCCAGAGCTTGAAGACTCCAGCAAGGCGGTAACGTTCCTCGACCTGCAACGCATTCCGCTTCCGCTCGGTTTGTATACGCTGCAGATCACGCTCACCGATCTCGGGCGGCAACCGGAAAAACCGGTGTCGAACTGGAAAAAAGTGATCGTCGACATGGACCCGGATTCCGTGTGCGTTTCGCATCTCGAAATGCTGGAATCGTGCACCCCCACTGTCACACAGAACACGCTTTCCAAAAGCGGCTACGACATGGTGCCTTACGTTTCCTCGTTCTTCCCGGAAAACATGAACGAGCTGAAATTTTACGGGGAAGTGTACAACACCACAAAAGTCATTCATGAAGACAAATTCCTTGTGCTCTATTACATCGAATCTGCTGCTACGATGACCAAAATGAACGATTACTCCTCGTTCCTGAAGCTGGCCCCGGAAAAGATAAATTCGTTCATCTACTCGTTTAACCTGACGAAGCTTCCATCGGGTTCCTACAACCTCGTCGTTGAAGTGCGGAATGCGTTCAACCGGCTGCTTTCCCAGCGAAAATCGCCCTTCGAACGCTTCAATCCCGGGATCACCTACCAGCTGACGGATCTCGGAGCGGTGGACATCAGCAACACATTCGCAGGTAGGATCACGAACATCGATACGCTGACGGATTACATCCGCTCGCTGCGCCCGATCAGCTCACAGCCGGAGATCGAATTTGCGGAGAACCGGATCAAGGCCGGCGACCTGAAGCTGATGCAGCAGTATTTTTATAATTTCTGGCTCGCGCGCAACGAAACGAATCCCGAGGGCGCGTGGCTGAAATACAACATCGAGGTGCAGAAAGTGAATCACGATTTCAGCACGCCCATCCTGCGCGGCTATGAAACCGACCGCGGCCGGGTTTACCTGCAGTACGGTCCGCCCGACCAGCGCGTGGTGGAAACCAACGAACCCAGCTCCTACCCGTACGAGATCTGGCAGTATTACACCATTCGCAGCGCCCAGACGACAGACGGCGTCAACCAGCCGGACAACACGGTGCAGACGAACAAGAAATTCGTCTTCGCGGATTTCGACCTGGTGACGAACAATTACCAGCTCATTCATTCGGACGCGCGCGGTGAAGTGCGCGACGACAACTGGCAGCTTCGCCTTGTCAAGCGCGACAATGCTCCCGGCAACGTCGATGACCAGCAGGGAACACCGCAGTACGGCGGAAATTCGAACGACTGGTACAAAAATCCACACTGATAATTTTCATTCGCATGAACCCCAAAAACATCCTCTTC